>DYOT01000274.1 GCA_020720345.1 Candidatus Caenarcanum sp. | reverse complement strand
AAATTATCTGCCAATTTTTTTTGTAAAACTTTGAAATAATAATTTAAAAATAATATTAATAAGGTTTAATTTTGTTCATGAATAAGATAAAATAATAACTATAAGGAATATTAAGGAATAAATAATATGAGTGTTCCTAAGAAAAAACTAAATGAGTTAATCGATAAAATAAAACTGCTGGATGAAAATGATGCAGAAAAAGTTGTTGTTATTATTGAAGATTTCATAAAGAAAAAACAATCTCTAAAAAGGAAAAAGCCTTCTGATTATATAGGTGCGCTTAAACATCTTGATGTTGATGTTGAAAAAGAATGTAATAAAATGCGGGAAGAGTGGGAACATAGAGGATGGGAATCAATTTCCTAATAGATACAAATATAATCATATATATTTTAAAAAAAGAACTTCCGGAAGATAAAATACTAGAAATAGTGCATATTATAGATAATTCATTTAAAATATCTGCAATTTCTGTTGTTGAAACATTAGGCTGGCATAAACTTAATAAACAAGACCGAATAATTGCTGAAGAATTTTTAAAACAAGCTGAAATTATTGATATTAATGAGAAAATAATTGAGCTTGCTGTAAAAATCAGGCAAAATAATAAAATAAAAACGCCTGACTCTATAATTGCAGCAACAGCAATAAATAATAATTTAACTCTTATGACCAGAAACAGCAAAGATTTTTCCAAAATAATAGATTTAAATATATACAATTTTTATGAAAAATAAACTTATCCTTACAGAAAAAAGAAATCCTAATTCGGTAAACATCGACATTGTTTCCACGAAAGAAATTGTGGAAATTATCAACAGGGAAGATTTTAAAGTTGCTGCCGCTATAGAAAAAGAGCTTGATACTATCGCACAAGCTGTTGATTTAATTGCGGAAGCATTTTTAAAAGGCGGAAATCTCTTGTATTTTGGTGCGGGAACGAGTGGAAGACTTGGAATTCTTGACGCATCAGAATGTCCCCCGACTTTTGGCGTTGCTTTTGATATGGTCAGGGGCTATATTGCAGGCGGTGATACTGCAATAAAAAAAGCCGTAGAAGGTGCAGAAGACAGTTTTGAAGGCGGCGAACAGGACTTAAATAATTCAGGGGCAGGTGTTAATGATGTTGTTGTCGGAATTTCCGCCAGCGGAAACGCCCCTTATGTATGCGGAGTTTTGAGCAAAGCCCGTCAACTCAATATAAAAACAGTCGGGATTGCCTGCAATAAAAAGGCTAAATTGCAGGAATTATGCGATATTTTTATTTCCCCTGAAGTTGGAGAAGAAGTTTTGACAGGCTCTACGAGATTAAAAGCCGGCACTGCTCAAAAAATGGTCTTAAACATGCTTACGACCGCTTCTATGATTAAGATTGGCAAGACTTATGAAAATTTTATGGTTGATGTCCAGCCAACAAACAGCAAGCTTAAAGACAGGGCAGCGAGAATTGTTTCTGAAATTGCAGAAATAACTTATGAAAAAGCGCAAGAACAGCTTAACAAATCAAACTTTCAGCTAAAGCCTGCTATAATTATGGCAAGAATGAATATGGCTTATGATGAAGCTGTAAATCTTTTGAATAACCACAACGGTCGGCTAAGAAAA
>DYOT01000041.1:6139-8842 GCA_020720345.1 Candidatus Caenarcanum sp. | reverse complement strand
ACCGCTCCAAATCCCATTTTTTGTTGTGATTTTTGTTGTTGAGTGAGTGGGGCATTTGTAATTCTTGAAATCATATTTTATAACCTCTTATTATTAATAACCAAAATATAATATCTTAAAGATATAAAAAAGATAATTATTATGTAAAATATTTTACATAAATTAATAATTATTCGCACTATTTTTTTGCGTAAGGCGGGATAATTGTTTCTTCAAATTTGCCTGTTTCAGGATTGAGAGTAAGTATTTTTCCGCTTCCGTCAGCTTCTCTTATTGCACGTCCAATTATTTCTTTTGTAGTAGCATCAAATTTTTCCACAACAGAACTTTTATCGGGGTTTTCTACTGCATCTTCAATCAAGTTACGAGTAACAGCATCCCATTTAAGCACAGAAGATCTTCCATTAAAATCTCTTTCCGCAAGTTCAATCCTATTGTTTGTAGTAGCATCAAATTTTTCAATAGTTCTGTATTTAGAAATAAAGGATTTAAAATATTTTCTAATGAGCTTGCCTGTCTTTATGTTTTCTACAGTTTGCTCAATTTTATTTCCAATTTTTTTAACAAGTACAAGCAAATCGTTATTATTTATGGCTATAACTACTGCATCTCCTGCCCTTAACACAACTTTATTTGCGCCGCTAAAGCTCACAACATCGTGCGTTTGATGCATGCCTGCACCAGCAGCTTTTATTGCAGTCATTTTATTCATTGGTATTTTATTGTTGTTTAAATTACTTACACCTGTTAATAACATATTACTTTATCTTCCTTTTTACCCGTTATTATTAATAGCAAACTTATAATATCTCAAAGATATAAATAAGTATTAATTTATTTTTTTTGAAGGGCATTTTTTTTAGCGGCAATAAAAGCTTTTTCTTCGTCAACGGCTTTTACGTACTCTGCGGCTCTCATTGCTAATATTCTGAGCGGTTCTGCGGGAAATTCCGAATTGCATGGCTCGGTGAGTTCTTGACAGCGAAGCAATTTTGGTATCAATCCCCTTAATTTATTTTTGAAAAATCCAAGATTTTTTTCTACGTAAACTGTTATCTTGTTTAAGTGGTCATGTGGTTTTATAACAGTGATTAAAACATTATGTCCGTCGTGTGGAGCTTCTTTAGTCAGGTATTCATTAATAATATTTGAATCATTTAAATCTATTCTAGGATTTGTTGCCAACAGTTTAACGTTTCGCCATTCAGACATTGCAAAACCGGTTTGCTGTTTTTTGTTATTAGACTGAATATTATTAAACATGCCGCTTTTCTCTTTAGTATATCCTAAAGATAGCCCTGACATGATTTTTTGTCAATTTGATTTGGCTGTCAGGAAGCAGCTATGGTTTTTTGGAAATTTCTATTAGTCTGGCAACAGTTTCAGCATAATTGACTTTTTGACTTGTTGACTGACGAAGAAAAATATTTATTTCTTCATATAGCCTTATTGACCTGTCAATTTTCAGGTCGCTTCCTTTAATATATGCCCCGATGTTAATTAAGTCGGCATTTTTTTCGTAAGTAGCCAATAAATCCCTGATTCGCCCTGCTGCTTCAACATGTTCATGAGAAGCTACGTCTGTCATAACCCTGCTCAAGCTTCCAAGTGCGTCAATAGCCGGATAATGATTTTTCTGTGCAAGCTGTCTTGAAAGCAAAATATGTCCGTCTAATATACCTCTGACTGTATCAGAAACCGGTTCGTTAAAGTCATCACCTTCCACCAATACTGTATATAAACCTGTCATAGTTCCTTTGTCGCTGTTTCCGCTTCTTTCCAGAAGTTTTGGCATCAGGGCAAAAACAGACGGGGTATATCCTCTTGTGGCTGGCGGCTCACCGATTGCAAGTCCAACTTCTCTTTGCGCCATAGCAATACGGGTTACGGAATCCAGCATGAAAAGCACATCACGCCCGCTGTCCCTGAAATATTCAGCAATACTTGTAGCAACGTGAGCGGCTTTAATTTTTACCAGCGAAGGCTGGTCAGAAGTGGCAACAACCACAACAGACTTGGCAAGTCCTTCCGTGCCAAGAGAGCTGTCAATAAACTCACGCACCTCTCTGCCTCTTTCACCTATAAGCGCAATTACATTCATATCTGCGGTTGAATTTCTGGCAAGCATGCCCAGTAATGTGCTTTTGCCCACACCGCTTCCTGCCATAATCCCAACCCTCTGACCTTTGCCGATAGTTATAAGGCTGTCTATAGCTTTCACTCCCATAGAAAGAGGCTCTCTGACCTTAATTCTGGTTAGCGGATTAATTTTATTAATTTTTGTAGAATGAAACTTGCTCGTTTTTAAGCTGCCGTACTCGTCCATTGGTCTTCCGAGCCCGTCTAAAACTCTTCCTAAAAGCTCTGAGCCAACTTTAATCTCTAAAGTTCCGCCGGAATTTATAACTGTAGAACCAGGTTTCAAACCTTCCATATCACCTAAAGGCATTAAAAGCACTTTATCTTCTTTAAAACCGACAACCTCTGCAAAAACAGGAGGCTCATCAAGTTTTGAATAAATATAGCAAAGATCTCCAATAGAAGAAGGAGGTCCGTCAGCTTCTATGACAAGACCTATTATATGCGTAACTTGCCCAATTTCCCTGAAGGTATTGGCGTTATTTACAGTATTTTTATATTTTGAAAGGTCAATTTGTCCCATTTGCCCTATTACCAACAGCTAACTGATAATAGGATATCATA
>DYOT01000041.1:0-6039 GCA_020720345.1 Candidatus Caenarcanum sp. | reverse complement strand
AAATATTAAGAAGTATTAAGAAGAACCATGTTTTTATAAATTCAAATTAACATTTCTTAATAATAGAATTGACGAAATATATATCTTTTGGTAATATTGAATACATAGGGAAGATATAAAAATTTTACGACCTCATAATTATTTTAATTCGACGCTCACTCT
This sequence comes from Candidatus Caenarcanum sp., assembly GCA_020720345.1. Taxonomy (GTDB): domain Bacteria; phylum Cyanobacteriota; class Vampirovibrionia; order Gastranaerophilales; family UBA9971; genus DYOT01. The sequence goes on along the minus strand of DYOT01000041.1, from coordinate 5,877 downwards.
TACGATGCTCATTATTACTCGCCTAAGCTCTATTAAAGTTACTTCGACACTTCACAAGTTCAAATATGTTTGAGAGAAAGAATAATAAACAGGGAATGGATTGAAGGAGATTCTTTATTTTATGAAAAATGCTGTCGTTCAATGCGAGAGTATAGAAAAAGAAACATCAATAAATTCTTTTTCTATAACTCAAATTCAAAATGAAAAAATTTCAGAAGAAAACAAAAAAAATGTTAGCTATTTTTCAAATGATTATCAAAATGATTATCTTAAGAAAATTTCGATGCGTAAATTTTTATCTGCCAAAGACGAACTTGAACTTGGTAAAAAAATTAAACAGGGAGATAATAATGCCCGAAAAAAAATGATTCAGTCAAATTTAAGACTTGTAGCGAGTATTGCGAGGAAATATCAAAATTATGGACTTTCTTTTCTGGATTTAATTCAGGAAGGAAACCTTGGATTGATGGTTGCTGTGGAAAAATTCGATTACAAACTTGGATATAAATTTAGCACTTATGCTACGTGGTGGATAAAGCAATATATTTACAAGGCAATTGCTGAACAGGCTTATAGTATGAAAATTCCTGTTTATGTCCAGGAAATTATTTCAAAATACACAAAAATTAAGCGTGAAAAAGAAAAAACATATGATAGTAATAATGGGAATATTTGTGTAGGCGAAATTGCAAAGCAGTTAAATATACCTGAATCCAAGATAGATAATTATTTATCAGCTTTTAATAAAGCTGTATCACTTGATTCTGAGTATACAACAGGAGAGGGTGGAGTTGTAAAGCTTTCTGACTTTATAGAAGACCAGAATTCCTGCACTGAAACAAATGTAGAAATTAAGCAGCTAAAAAATGATGTGATAAATATTCTTGAAAGATTAAAAATTAGAGAAAAAGAAGTCATAAAAATGAGATACGGGATTGATTCATCAAGCCTTAAACCAAAAACTCTTGAAGAAATAGGGAAAGTCTACGGTGTAACAAAGGAATGTATAAGACAAACTGAATTAAGAGCGATTAAAAAAATTCGTTCACTTTGTGAAAAAGAAAATCTGTTATTTGCATATTTGTAAAGATATAAAAATTGACAAATAAATATTTACAATTCTTAATGAATATAGGTTTTCTTTATTTTATAGTAAAGAAAATCTTTTTAGTATTAATTTAATTGCTATTATTATTTTAAAATCAATACTAATTTAATTAATTTTGATATAATAATTAAGTGAAAAAATATCTTGTTCCCTGGAGGTTTTTAATTTAATGACAGCCGATAATATTACAAAGGATAAAAAAGATCCTGAACTGACAGAATTTGAGAAACTTCTCAGCAAGTTCGATTATAGTTTTAAAAAAGGTGATATCGTTAAAGGCAAAGTCGTAGCTTACGATTCACATAATGTTCTTATAGATATTGGTGCAAAAACTACCGCTAAGGTATCTTTAAGAGAATTATCAGGCAATGCTTTAAAAACTCCGCAGGAAACATTACCTATTGATGGCTCAGAAAAAGAATTTTTAATTATAAAAGAAGAAGATGATGAAGGTCAACTTACACTTTCATTCAAAAAAGTCTCTCAGGCCTACTCCTGGAAAGAACTTGAAAAAATTAAAGATGAAGACGGCGTTGTTGACGCAGAAGTTACTGCAGCAGTAAAAGGCGGCATTCTCGTTGATGTTCTTGGGCTTAGGGGATTTGTTCCATCAAGTCATGTAAGGGCAAAAGACCCTGAAGAACTTATTGGGCAAAAAATTCAACTCAAAATACTTTCGGTGGATTCAAAACAAAATAATCTTATAATGTCTCACAGAAAAGTTATGTCTGAACAGCAGGCAGAGCAGAGAAAAGACCTGTTTGAAAATATTCAGGTCGGTCAGATTGTTACAGGCGAAGTAGTAAGACTTACTGACTTTGGCGCTTTTATAGATATAGGCGGTATAGACGGACTTCTGCCGTTGTCGCAAATTTCCTGGCGTTGGGTTGATCATCCGTCAGATATTTTAAAAGTCGGCAGTAAAATAAAAGTTGAAATTATTGGCATGGATGAGGAAAAACAAAGAGTTAGTTTAAGCCTCAAGAGTCAGCAGCCTGATCCATGGATTGAAGCATCAAGAAAAATTAAAGAGGGCGAACAAGTTAAAGGTAAAGTTATCAGAGTTAAGCATTTTGGTGCTTTTATAGAAGTTTATCCAGGTGTTGAAGCTTTATTGCCTTATAAAGAACTTGTTGATTATCAGAATAAAACCGGTAAAACCGTTCAACAGGGCGACGAAATTGAAACTACAATCGTTAAGTTTTACCCTGAAGACAGACGTATCAGTCTGAGTACATCAGATAATCCTTCAATAGAAGCAATAGAACCAATAGAAGTTGCGCCGGTAACAGAACAGGAAGCCCCAAAAAAAGCTAAGCGTTCTAAAGCAGCGGAAGTGGAAATTTTAGAAACTCAAGAACCTACAGAAGAAGCAGAAAAAACTGAAATTACTGAGATTACAGATTAAATATCTTTAAAAGATATAAAGTTGAGGGGGCAGTTTAACTGCCCCCTCAATTATTAATTATATTTATCTTGATTATTGTTTGTTTTTTTGGTTTAAATATAATATTCATAAATTTTTAGTTAAGTACTAGATGTAATAGAAACAAACACAATTCAAGTTAGGCATATACAGAAAGGTATAAATAAGTGGAACAGGAAGTAAAACGCGGTCGCCGCAAAACAAATGAAGAGCCAAAAGATGAATTAGCCGGAGTTAAAGTCCCTGGTGAATGGCGTGAAAGAGTTCTTCAAATAAGAAGAGTAACAAAAGTTGTAAAAGGCGGCAAAAAATTAAGTTTTAGAGCTGTCGTAGTTGTTGGAGACGGAAAAGGCAGCGTTGGTATTGGCGTTGGCAAATCCAGCGAAGTTATAGGAGCTATTCAGAAAGCCATAATCTCGGCAAGAAAAAATCTTGTAAAAGTGCCTATATTCAAAAAAACGATTCCTCATCCGATTTCTGCAAAAGCAGGAGCCGGTAAAATATTATTAAAACCTGCTTCTGAAGGTACAGGAGTTATTGCAGGTGGTTCTGCAAGGTCAGTTCTTGAATTGGCAGGGATTGAAAATATATTGTGCAAGTCTTTAGGTTCAGATTCCCCATTAAATGCTGCAAGAGCAACAGTAAAAGCTCTTTCGGAATTAAGATTATTTAATGATGTGGCTAAATCAAGAGGTCTTACATTACACGAAATGCTTAATTAAACAGAACAATTTAAATAAAGGTAATAAAAATGGAAACAATAATAGAAAAAAAAGAAATTACACTTGATAATTTGAAGCCTGCAGTGGGTTCAAATAAAGCTAAAAAACGTGTGGGTAGAGGACGCAGTTCAGGACACGGAAAAACTTCAACAAGAGGTCATAACGGTGAAGGTCAGCGTTCAGGATGCAGCAAAAAAAGAGGCTTTGAAGGCGGACAGATGCCCGCTTACAGAAAAGTACCTAAATTAAAAGGATTTACTTCTGGAAATAACATTGTTTATGCTGAAATAAACATATCCAAGATTGAAGTAATGACAGAAGAAATAATTGACCTTGATATGCTGAAAGGAAAAGGCATGTTTGGGAAAAAATACGATGAATTAAGAGTGCTGGGCAGCGGTGAGTTGAAAAGAAAAGTAACCATTAAAGCAAGGCACTTTACCCAATCGGCAAAAGAAAAAATTGAGGCCGCAGGTGGTAAGGCTTTGTTAGTATAGTCATAGGAGTGATTCATGGCTAAAATGAAAATGCCTACTACCGAAGATGTCGCAGGAATGTGGCAGGCATCGGGCTTAAAAGAAAAATTACTGTTTACATTTGCAATGATAGCAGTTTTTAGATTTGGTGTACAAATACCTATATTTGGAATAAATAATGCAGCTTTGCTTACATCGGGAGCCGCAAAAGAGCTTGTTGGTTTCCTTGATATATTTACAGGAGGCGCATTAGGTAAAGTTTCCATATTTGCGCTCGGAATCGGACCTTATATTACAGCTTCAATTATTATGCAACTTCTAGCGGCAGCAGTTCCTTCGCTTGAAAAACTTCAGAAAGAAGAAGGAGAAGCAGGCAGAAGAAAGCTTTCGCAGTATACAAGATATTTTACTGTTGTTTTAGCAATATTTCAGTCGACTGTATTTTTAACATATCTGCATAGAGTTGGGGTATTAAGTTCTGATGGAATACCGATTTTAGGTTTTATTGGTTCGATTATAACGCTTACAGCAGGAACACTACTTATAATGTGGCTTGCGGAATTAATTACAGATAGCGGCATTGGTAACGGAGCTTCATTACTGATATTTGTAGGTATTATTTCAAGAATGCCAAGCTATTTTGGAGCAACAGGACAACTTATAGGCGGAAATACAGGTATGGTATTTTCACTATTGCTTGTTGTGGCTGTGCTGCTTTTTACTCTGGTGCTTATAGTCATAATGCAGGAAGCAATGAGAAAAGTTGTAATAATTAATGCAAAACGTCAGGTAGGAAATAAGGTTTATGGCGGCATAAGCACTCATATTCCATTTAAGTTGAATCCTGGCGGAGTTATGCCAATTATATTTGCGGTTGCAATTCTTATTTTTCCTTCAACAATTCTTGGTGTCTTAAACAGACCTGATTCTCCTGCAGTAGTTAAGTCAATTGCAGAATTCATTATGAATTATGTACTTAACGGGTATTCATACTATTTTATTTATTTTGTACTTATAGTGGCTTTAACATTCTTTTATGCTTCAATTATGCCAAATATGCAGCCAAAAGAAATTGCAAATAATCTTAAGAAGCATGGAAGTTCGATACCAGGGATTAAACCCGGTAAGCCTACTGCTGATGCGTTGGAAAAGATTCTTGGCAGGGTTACATTTATAGGAGCTTTAGGGCTTGGAGTAATTGCGCTCGTTCCGGGAATTGCTACTGAAATTACACATTTTACAACATTACAGGGAATTGGTTCAACCTCCTTAATTATTATGGTTGGGGTTGCGCTTGATTTTATAAACCAGATTAAAACTCATTTATTAGCCAGACAGTATGAAGGATTTTTAAAACAATGAAAACAAGAGTGATTTTTTTAGGAGCTCCGGGGAGCGGTAAAGGTACGCAGGCTAATAAACTTGCAAAAATAATTAATGTACCTCATATAGACACAGGCAGCATGCTCAGAGAAGAGATAGCATTGAAGTCCGCTGAAGGTGAGCTAGCAGCTTCTTTTATGAATCAGGGGCAACTCGCACCGGCATGGCTTGTTATAAAAATTATTAAAAACAGGCTTTCAAGAGATGATGCTAAAAATGGCTTTATTCTGGATGGTTTTCCAAGAAGCCTTGAGCAAGCACATATGTTTGAGGAAATTCTAACTGAAATTGGTGAAGAAATTCAGGGTGTATTAAATATTGAAGTTGATGAAAGTATTCTTATTGACAGAATGGCTTTCAGAAAATCATGCTCCTGCGGAGAAAAATATAATACTAAATTCAATGCTCCAAAAGAAGAAAATATTTGCGACAAGTGTGGTTCGGCTTTGACTCAAAGATCTGACGATAATGTTGAAACTGCTGGAAAAAGAATTGAAACATACAAAAGCGAAACTGAGCCTTTAATTAATTATTTTACAAAGAAAAATCTTATAATTAATATTAACGGCAATCAGGAAATTGATAAAATACTTTCAGACATTGCTAATGAGCTTGGAGCTCCTGCTTTAAAATAAGAAGTATTCTATTTTAGTAAAGTTATATCAGATTCCTTTATAAAGATAATTTGATATAAATCAGTATTTAGAGATATTATACTGCCTCAAAATTAAATTTAGGATTTTTCTTGAATTTTATAAAGGC
>DYOT01000273.1 GCA_020720345.1 Candidatus Caenarcanum sp. | reverse complement strand
TTTATGATAAGTATATTATTACAAATATTTTTAATTTAGAATAAAAATATGTTGGAACAAGATAAAATTTTTAACAAAAATATTGAAGAAAATGAAATACAAAAATCAAAAAAGTTTGTATTTCAAATTTCCCATGACAATGTTGAATTTATTGAAACGTTGTCATATCAAGAAAAAAATGATCTTGTAAATTATCTTCTTGAAGATTATAGAGCAACAGCTATAGAAGATAAAAAAAATAATGCCGATGTAAAACTAGTCAAAAAAATAGTCGCAATTGTCATTGCTGTGATTGTGGGAATACCGCTTGTGTTTTATTTAACCGGAGTTGCACTTGATTTAACAAAAAACAGTTATTTTTATATGCAGAAAAATTTTGAGAAATTATATCATTAGTGAGGAAAATAAATGAAAAAAAAGGTTGTTTTGGCTTATTCAGGTGGTCTGGATACCACGGTCATAATCCCATGGCTTAAAGAAAATTATGATTACGATGTAATTGCAGTTTGTGTTGATGTAGGACAGGGCAAAGAAACTGACGGGCTTGAGGAAAGAGCCATAAGCACAGGCGCTGTAAAATATTATCTGGAAAATGTCGCAGAAGAATTTATAAATGATTATGCTTTCCCAACTATGAAAGCAGGAGCGGTTTATGAAGGTAAATACCTGCTTGGTACTTCTATCGCAAGACCTTTAATTGCAAAAAAACTTGTAGAGGTTGCCTTGAAAGAAAACGCATCAGCAATTTGCCACGGCGCAACAGGAAAAGGCAACGACCAGATAAGATTTGAACTCACTATCAAAGCACTTGCTCCGCATCTGGAAATAATTGCACCGTGGAGAATATGGGATATTAAATCCAGAGAAGATGCTCTGGCGTTTCTTGAAGCTAGAAATATTCCTGCGCCAATGAAAAAATCTGATATGTATTCCAGAGACAGAAACCTCTGGCACTTAAGCCATGAAGGAATGGAACTTGAAGACCCTTCTCTTGAACCTGTTTATGACAGGCTGCTTCAGCTTTCCGTTACTCCTGAAAAAGCTCCTGATGAGCCGACTTATGTAGAAATTGAATTTGAAAAAGGAATTCCTGTTAAAGTAAATGGAGAAGCATTAAGCCCTGCAAATCTGGTGGCAAAATTAAATGAAATTGCTGGTAGAAACGGCGTGGGCATTATTGACATTCTTGAAAACAGGGTAGTAGGTATGAAATCTCATGGAGTATACGAAACTCCCGGCGGAACAGTTTTATATTCTGCACTCGCTGAATTGGAAAGAATGTGTTTTGACAAGCAAACTCTGGCTTTCAAAAATATAGCTTCTGTTAAATTCGCTGAACTTGCATATTCCGGTGAATGGGAAACCCCTTTAAGAGAATCTCTTTCAGCTATGCTGGATAAAATGCATGAAGTATCTACTGGCAAAGTTAAATTAAAGCTTTATAAAGGCAATATAATTCCTGCGGGTACGACTTCGCCTTATTCGCTTTATAACGAAAGCTTAGCAAGCTTTACTACAGGAGAATTATATAGCCACAAAGACGCTGAGGGCTTTATCAACCTGTTTGGACTGCCTCTAAAAGTCAGGGCTTTAATGAAACTGGCTAATAAG
>DYOT01000040.1 GCA_020720345.1 Candidatus Caenarcanum sp. | reverse complement strand
ACTAATTTTTCATCAATTAAAGGCTCTATGAAATCAAATAGAGCCTTTAATCTGTCTTTGTCCTGCAAATAAAGATAGCCCACAACGGCTTCAAAAGCAGTGCTTAGCCTGTGGAGCACCTGATTTGTACGTCTTGCAGTCGTTACAGAAAGATTTCTTGCTCTTCTTGCTATATTTTTTTCATCTTCGTTGAGAAACTCCTGAATTTTTTCAAAAATTTCCGCATGAAATTCAGCTTTCACAACAGAAGAAGTTATTTTATGGAGTATTTCAGGTTTTGTAGTAATAAGAATAGTTTTTTCCCTGACAAACACTTCATAAACAGCATCGCCAATAAATGCATATGATCTTATAGGTAATTCACTCATTTTATATTCAATTAATCCTGTAAACTCCAGCTTGTCGGCTTGTCTTTTTGATCTTTAATAGCTATATTCAGTTTTCCAAGTTCATCCCTTATGAAATCTGACATAACCCAGTTTTTTTCTTCTCTTGCTTTTTGTCTTATGGAGATAATAATATCCATAAGCTGCACAGAAAGATTATCATCTATAGATTCTGATTTTTTCAGGTCAAAGCCCAGTACGGAAGCTAATATTGATAAAAATGCCGCACAATAAGCACATGCTTCAGGATTTGCAGATGCTTTTATTTTTTGTCCTTTATTTGCAATATCAAAAAGCACCGAAAGAGCTTTTGAAGTATTAAAATCATCATCCATGGCATTTTTGAAATCATTAAAATTTATTATGATGCCTTCCAGATTTTCTGTAGGAATTTTTTCTTCAAGCGATGGCATTTCATCTATTTTATGGAAAGGAAGCTGACCTGTTTTAGCTATTTCGTCAATTATTGGATTTATTAATTTATCTGCTTCGTCAATTTTTTCTTGACCGACTGTATTTTTAATATCTTCATAAGCGTTTTTAAGCCTTTTTACACCATTTTTGGCAGCTTGCAGCGAGTCATCAGAAAATTCAACAGGCATCCTGTAGTGGTTTGTAAGTATAAAGAACCTGATTGTGGTTGCATCGTATTTTTCCAGTAAATCGTTTATAGTGAAGAAATTTTTGAGAGACTTGGACATTTTTTCATTGTTTGTTGTTACAAATCCGTTATGCATCCAGAAATTAACGAAATTTTTCCCGAAGGCTGCTTCTGATTGTGCTTTTTCATTTTCATGGTGAGGGAAAATCAAATCCTGTCCGCCGGCATGAATATCAATCTGTTCCCCGAGGTATTTTTTAGACATAGCGGAACATTCTATGTGCCAGCCCGGTCTGCCTTTCCCCCATGGGCTGTCCCATGAAATTTCTTCAGAATTTTTTACAGCTTTCCATAGTGCAAAATCAAGAGGATTTTCTTTTTTAGTGGAAGCCTCAACCCGTGCACCTGACTGAAGATCACCAATGCTTTGCTTGCTGAGCCTTCCATATTTTATAAATTTAGCAACCCTGAAGTACACATCCCCGTCCGAAGCATAAGCATAACCATTAGCTTCAAGTTTTTTGATAATATCAATCATTTCTTGTATAGTTTCTGTAGCTTTGGGTTCAATATCAGGAGGGGCAACATTTAGTGATTCCATAGCTTTTTGAAACTCTTTATAGTATTTGGAAGCCAATTCTTCTGGAGTTACGTCATTTTCTTTCGCCCTTTTTATTATTTTATCGTCAACATCGGTAATATTTCTGACATAAGTAACTTCATAGCCTTTAAATCGCAGATATCTTGATACTACATCCCAGGTAATATAACATCTTGCATGACCCAAATGAGGCAAGTCGTACACTGTTGGACCACAGACATACATTTTTACCTTGTTTCCCTCAAGGGGAATGAATTCTCTTATTTTTTGAGATAGAGTATCGTATATTTTCATAGATTTATCGCCTCATTTATTCTCAATAGTACTTTTTTCTTGCCTAAAAGCGAAATTACAACGCCCATATCAGCGCCGTGAGTTCTTCCGGTAAGTGCTGCCCTGATAGCCCACATGACCTGCTTGGGTTTAAGAGGTTTCATCTGTGTTCTGAATTCTCCTAACTGTTCGTGAATTTTTTCAATATTTTCATAATCAATATTTTCCGAGAATTTTGCAAATTCAGAAAGGATATCTCCTGTTTCTTCAGCCGATAAAGCTGCTTCTTTGATTTCACCGCTGATATTAATACTATTGCCAAAGAAATAACTTACCGCATCGGTAGCCTCGCTTAACTTAACCAGAGGCTCTTTTACAGCATTAATCATAGTCTCAATCTGTTCTTCAGAGTATATTGACAAATCATAATCCTGTAAATATGGTTTAAGCCTTTCAAAAAGTTCAGGAGTAGGAAGATGTCTTATATAGAATCCATTCATCCAGTTAAGCTTGTCAAACTCGAATATTGCATTGCTTGAAGATACTCTATCAAGACTAAAATACTTGATTAATTCATCTTTGCTCATAATTTCAGAAGTTGAAGCTTCTACATCTTTTCTTTCCGGCGAGGTCCAGCCTAAAAGAGCTAAAAAATTGACAAAAGCTTCAGGAAGATATCCTTCATTAATAAATTCGCTGACGGCGGTTGCGCCGTGCCTTTTGGAAAGTTTTGTCCTGTCGGGGGCAAGAATCATTCCAAGATGCGCAAACTGCGGAATTTCAGCGCCAAGCGCCTCATAAATGACAATTTGCCTCGGAGTGTTGGAAATATGGTCTTCACCCCTGATAATATGGCTCATTTTCATTTCAATATCATCAACCACAACCGCAAAGTTATAGGTAGGGATGCCGTTTGACTTGACTATGACAAAATCGCTCATTAAAGCGGTGTCAAATTCTACGTTGCCCTTTATTAAGTCTTTAAATATAAGATGTTTAACAGGCATTTCAAATTTAATTGTCGGAACCCGTCCTTCATTTCTAAAATTTTCAACTTGCTCAGGCGAGAGTTTTTTGCATTTTTTTGAATATAAATAAGTCTTTTTTTCTTCCTGCGCTAAAGCTTTTTCAGCTTCCAGTTCTTCAGGAGTGCAATAACAGTAATAGGCATGACCCGATTCAAGAAGTTTTTCAGCATAATTTTTATATAATTCCAGTCTTTCAGACTGCTTATAAGAGCCGTAATCCCCGCCGACATCGGGACCTTCGTCCCAATCCAGACCCATTGCCTTTAAGCTGTCGAAAATATTCTGTACATATTTTTCATCTGACCTTTCCAGATCAGTATCTTCTATCCTTAAAACAAATTTTCCGTTGTTATGTTTTGCAAAAAGATAGTTAAATAATGCAGTTCTTGCTGTGCCTACATGGAGATTTCCCGACGGGCTCGGCGCAATTCTTACTCTTATATCATTAAATGTCATTTATTTTGTTCCCTTCTTTGTCATCCTGAGCAGAGCGAAAGATCTGTCTAAAGTTGCAAATAATCCAAGAACGTCATGCTGAACTTGTTTCAGCATCTATCTGGCAAACGCTATATGCTTCAATACTTTTTTGATAGACCCTGAAACGAGTTCAGGGTGGCAAATTCATTATTTAACAGATTCTTCGGTCAGACAAGTCTTCCCTCAGAATGACATTCTTATTTTATATTAAAAGAAAGAGGCTGTAAAAATTTTTACAGCCATGTTTTGAGTTTTTATTATTACAAAATTTAATATTGATAATTTATGATGGATTTTGCTGTTTTGCCATAGCCTTGCCCCATGAGTCTTTCAGTGGGACAATCCTGTTGAATACAAGCTTGTCGCCTACGGAATTAATCGGGTCTCTGTAAAAATAACCCTGTCTTTCAAACTGGTATCTATCATCAATTTTTTCTTCAGCCACAGAAGGTTCAATATAGCAATCTGTCAAAACCTGCAAAGAGTCAGGATTTAAATCTTCAGGTCCGTCGGGATTTTCAACAAGATAAAGCCTGTCATAAATGCGGACTTCAACTTTTTTAGCGTGTTGTGCAGAAACCCAGTGGATTGTGCCTTTAACTTTCTTGCCGCTGTTGTCTGCGCCACTGCTTGGTTGCTCGCCGGTAACGGCATTTCGGGTCGGCAAAGCCACCCCTGCAGCCTCAGCTCGCAATCCGCTTTTTGTTGATTCATCGTAAGTGCAGCGAAGTTCTACGATTTCACCGGTAGTTTCGTCTTTAATCACCTGCTCACACTTGATTATATAAGCATGGCGAAGCCTTACTTCCTGTCCGAGAGCTAAACGGAAATAACCTTTAGACGGATTTTCCATAAAATCGCTCTGCTCGATGTATATTTCTCTTGAAAACGGCAATTTCCTTGTACCCTCCTTGGGAACATCATGCGGATAGTATGGAGCATCAAGCATTTCAACCTTATTTTCGGGATAATTTTCTATAACGATTTTAAGTGGTTTCATTACACAAAGCACTCTGGGGACTTTCTGGTTAAGGTCATCTCTGATACAAAACTCAAGCTGTGCAAAGTCTACAGTGCTGTTTGACTTTGCAATACCAATGGATTCACAAAAATTTATAATAGATTCCGGCGTATAACCTCTTCTTTTGATACCTGCAAGGGTAGGAAGTCTCGGATCGTCCCATCCGCTGACATATTTTTGTTCAACAAGTTCAAGCAGTCTGCGCTTGCTCATCACTGTATAATTCAGGCTCAGGCGTGCAAACTCAAACTGGTAAGGTCTTGGAAGTTCTAATTCAAGCTCGTCAAGTATCCAGTCGTATAATTCTCTGTTATTTTCAAACTCAAGCGTGCATATAGAATGTGTAATGCCTTCTATATAGTCAGAAAGACAGTGCGCAAAATCGTACATAGGATAAATACACCATTCATTGCCTGTTCTATAGTGATGAGCGTGCTTAATCCTGTACAGTAGAGGGTCTCTCATTTTCATATTCGGTGAAGCCATATCGATTTTGGCTCGGAGAACATGTTCTCCATTTTGGAATTTTCCGGCTTTCATTCTTGCGAACAAGTCAAGGTTTTCTTCAACGGAACGGTTTTTATAAGGGCTTTCTTTGCCTGCTTGCGTAACGGTTCCACGGTATTTCCTGATTTCTTCCTCGCTTAAGCTGCAAACATAAGCCTTATCCATTTTAATAAGTCTTACTGCGTAGTCATACAGCTTACCAAAATAATCGGAAGCAAAAAATAATTTATCGTTCCAGTCAAAGCCAAGCCATTTAATGCTATCTTTAAGTGCCTCAACATACTTCATATCTTCTGTAGTAGGGTTTGTGTCGTCCATCCTTAAATGGCAGACCCCATTATAATCCTTTGCTATGCCAAAATTAAGGCATATAGACTTGGCATGTCCTATGTGAGGGAAACCATTCGGTTCGGGCGGAAACCTTGTAATGACCTTACCGCCGTATTTATTGGTTCTTATGTCTTCTTCAACGATAAGCCGAAGAAAATCTTTGTGCCGTTCGTTTAATTTTTCTTCCATTATAAGTCCCTCAAGGCTGTGGTTACTTCAATTTTTTCTTGTCAATAAAGTCCTGGACATGTTTTATTGCTTCAGGATGTCGCATTACAACAATATCAGCGCCTGAAACCAACATCGAAGTCGCTGTCATGCTCTCCCAGGCTATAGCCCTTGTTGTAATATTTCCCCATTCATCAGGTACATTGCTTGATTTGGCTTCTTTTGTTTTCCACGCTTCTTCGCCGACAAAAGCTATTACAGGCATGTCAAGCATAGTGTCTCCTTGAAGCGCAGCCTGTTTGATTCTTTCGATAATACTGTAAGCATAATCAAGCCCGTAACCAAGAGCACCTGTATTAGGGTCAATTATGATTTTATTGGCATCAAATCCTATTTCGGTAAGAAGAATATTAAGCTGTTTAGTTAAATTTATATCTATAGGCGTTCTTGCTATAACTTTATGACCATTTTGCAGTATAATAGGTGCTATTTCCTTGAAATTTTCTTCTTCCACCGCCCCGATAACACATTTCCTATCAGTAACTTTGGCAAGCTCGGGTAAAAGCTTAATATCTACATCACGCCTGAAAGTTCCTATTATAAACAAGGGTAAAGTAGTTATTTTCAAAATTTCTTTAAGCTGTTCCTTGCTTTTTTCGATTTCTTTATCTGTGTCTTCACAGTTTTCTATGTTGAATCTGACTGCCAGAGCGGAAATATTTTTTTCCATAGCAGATTTAACGCATTTTATAGGGTCATATAGGCTATCTCCCCAGGAATCCTTCAATAATTGAGGATAATTATGGGGAATGTTGGTTAAAATTTCACACGCTATAAAAGGGTAATTATTAATCATAATATTTATTTTACTACAGTGAAATATAAATTTGGAAGGAATTTAGTTTTTATTCTAATTGGTTATTGAATTTTTAACCAGACGGTTTCTAAAAATTAATGCTGGCATAACCATAAGCAGAATAAGGCAAATTTCCTTTGTTAAACATAAATTTTAAAAGCTCGCTCTCAAGTTGATTTTGTCTTCCCCATATTAAATCATTTAGTCTTTTTAAATTTTGTTCATCCATGTTTAATACGTTAATAAGTTTTATCATTTCTGAATCAGGTGCGAAGTAAACATTAGTATAGTTTTTCAGATAATCATACCGGGAAACTATATGTTCTTTTGTTTCAATGGCAGTATTCCTGCTGTTTTCTAACAGGACTATAGAGGAAGATTCTGCTTTCTCAGCAATTTGAAGTTGTTTTTTGTCATTGTTACTTTTAATTTTTTCTTCAAACCCTATTATGTATTTAAGATATCCAACTCCAAAATCAATAAGGTCATTTGTGAATAACTGCGAATGCATTATTGCTTCTTCAAGAATGTATTTTAAGTAAACTTCATCTTTGTTGCCGGAGCTCAATCCTGCAAACAGCTTTACAAAAGTGTTTTCCCTCAGGCATTCTTTGTAGGAAGTTCCTGTCAGATTGAATTTATAGTCTTTTACGCCGGCAGTTTTAAATACAAACAAATCATTTGAGGATAGCAGCGTTTCGCAGGAAAAATTAATGTTATTAATTTCATGCGCCTTTAAGTCAACAGGAGAAGCAATTTTTGTATTAAAATTATTTAGAAGTAATTCAAAAATCCCGTTTTGGTAATGAATTTGCCTTGTTTTTAAACTTTTTTCATTGTTAATAAAGCACAGCTCATTTTCAATAATATCCAGTTCATTTTCAACATACTCATTGAATCTGTTTTTTTGTTTTTTGATATAGCTGTATATATTTGCAATTCTAAAAATGTCCTTTAAATAGTTTTCCGGAATAATAGGCTGATTTTTTCCGTTTTTCTGAAAGGCTTTATAATTTGAAACTTGCGGTAAAAAAACATCTTCTATCCAATATTGGCTAATTCCTTCAAGAAAGCCTTCATTTAAAAGATTCTTTTTACTTAGCCATTTTAATGTATTTTCATACCTGTCTTCTCTGGAAAACTTTATATAATCTTGTAAATAACTAATTTTTTGAAGTACATCGTGTAAAATTTTTTCTCTAATTATGTATAATCTTCCCTCAAATATTATTGGCGGAATAAAATATTTGTTCTTTTCCTCAATATTTATTGGGGTATGAATGTGGCAATAAATATCTGTCATACTTGATTAATTTCCTCAATAAAATAAATATTAAGAGTATAATAAATATTATAATAGATTGTTTTTTAATCTTAACTGATGTATTTTCGGTTTTACTTTTTTATAATATTTTTTTATTTAGTCAATAACTTTGCTTAAAAGAGGAATCCGAATTGAAACGAGTCCTTACTATAAATAATCAGGAGCAAAAATTAAAATGTTAATCGTAATGAAGCCCGGCACACCGGAAGAAGAAATTCAAAAGATAGTCAGTTTTATAAAATCAAAAGGTTTTGATGCGCATATTTCTGTAGGTGAAATAAATACTGTTATAGGTGCGGTGGGCGGAAAAACAATTGATAGACGAGATATAGAGCTTATGGATAGCGTACAGGAGGTTATTAAAATAACTTCCAGCTATAAATTGTCCAGCCGTGCTTTTCAGAAAGAAGATACTGTAATAAAAATTAAAGAAGAACTTGTAGGAGCTAATAAACTAACAATAATAGCAGGACCATGCGCTGTTGAATCCTTTGACCAGTTGGAAAGTGTTGCTAAGAACCTAAGTGAGTGCGGAGTCAAATTTTTAAGGGGTGGGGCATTCAAACCACGGACTTCTCCATACAGTTTTCAAGGGTTGGGTGAAGAAGGGCTTAAATATTTAAGACAAGTTGCTGATAAATATAATATGAGTGTTGTTTCAGAGGTAATGGATATTTCTCAAATTCCAATGCTTCTTAAATACGTTGATGTATTTCAGGTTGGAGCCAGAAATATGCAGAATTTTATTCTTTTAAGAGAACTTGGTTATATAAACAGACCTGTTTTGCTGAAAAGAGGTCTGTCCGCAACTGTTGAAGAGCTTTTAATGTCTGCGGAATACATTATGTCGGGAGGCAACAGAGATATAATTCTTTGTGAAAGAGGAATTCGAACTTTTGAAACAGCTACAAGAAACACTCTTGATATTTCCGCTATCCCTGTTATTAAAAAGCTCAGTCATCTTCCGATTATTGTAGACCCTAGCCATGGAACAGGTTTAAGAGACAAGGTTGCGCCTATGTCAAGGGCAGCAGTAGCCGCAGGAGCAGACGGCATTACCGTGGAAGTTCATAGCTGTCCTGAAGAAGCCCTTTGTGACGGAGCCCAATCTCTATACCCGGGACAGTTTGAAAAACTTTATGATGAGTTAAGACGTATAGCACCTGTTCTTGGAAGAAGTCTTTAGTTTATTCTGAAAATAAATTATAATGCGTATATTATATATACTGCCCACAAATTAAATTTCGGATTTTTTTAAAATTGTGCAAGGG
>DYOT01000039.1:5036-8880 GCA_020720345.1 Candidatus Caenarcanum sp. | reverse complement strand
AACTCATTTTAGTATGAATAAATTAATAGCTGAGAGAGAAAAACATGCCGGCAATAGTAAACAGTATAAAACCCTATAGTATAGCAGCAGAGTTGGAAATTCATGCCGGCGATGAAATAATCTCCATAGACGGCGAAAAACCTCAAGATTTACTCGATTATAAGTTTTTTACAGCCTCAGAAAAGATTGATTTACATATAAAAAGAACCTGCGGCGAGGAAGAAATAATAGAAATAGAAAAAGATGCGGATGAAGATTTAGGAATAACTTTTGAATCAGCTGTTTTTGACAAAATTATCACCTGCACAAACAAATGTATTTTTTGTTTTGTAGATCAGCAGCCTTCTGGACTTAGAGACAGTTTATATTTAAAAGATGATGATTACAGGCTTTCGTATCTTCAGGGAACTTATATTACACTTGCAAATCTGAATCAAAAAATGAGAAAACGTATTGAAACCCTTAGAATGGGACCTTTGTATGTTTCTGTGCATACTACAAATCCTGAATTAAGGGTAAAAATGCTCAAAAACCCGAAAGCAGGAAATATTATAAAAGAGCTTAAATGGCTAAACAGTCTTGATATACCTGTTCATACACAAATTGTCGTCTGTCCCGGTATAAATGACGGAGAAGAGCTTGACAGAACGCTTACTGATTTAACAGCTTTAAAATCAAATATCATGTCAATAGCTGTAGTGCCTGTTGGAGTAACACGTTTTCGGACTGATAGCGAGTTAATCCCTTTTGATTGTGAAAAATCAAAAAATTTAATAAATCAGATTAAAAAATATAATCTTGCTTATCCTTCAGATGAATTTTATGTGCTTGCCGGTTATGATTTTCCTGATTATGAATTTTATAAAGGGTTTGCGCAGCTTGATGACGGCGTAGGAACAGCAAGAGTGCTTATTAATGATTATAATTGCAGAAAAGCAGAACTGCCTGATGCGTTACACAAACCTTTTTCATTCTCTATAGCGGCAGGACAGATTGCCTGCAAAATTATTCAGCCTGTAATAGACGACTTAAACAGGATAAAAAACCTGAAAGTAGACCTCATACCCATAAAAAGCAATTTCTGGGGTAAAAATGTTACAGTTTCCGGTCTTGTTACAGGAAGCGACCTGATTGACAACCTGATGCCGGTTAGAGATAAAATAAACAATTTATTAATTCCGTCAGTCATGCTAAGAAAATATACTGACAGGTTTCTTGACGATATTAGCGTTTCAGATTTACAAAGCAAGCTTGGAGTTAAGATTATAATTATTGAAAATTATTACAGCACTCAGGAAATTATTGATTTGATCAAGGATAACTTATAATCATTTGAGGCTGGTGAAAGGCACTTCCTGGAACTCCCACTCTTAATCCGTTGGTTCCGACAGTATCTCCTACAACACTACCGCCCAATGAATTTACTCCCCAGAATTCTTTACTATCATCGTTTGCGGAGCCGTCTGATGAACCGTTTGGATTTAGACCTACGACTTTTTCAAAAACGTCTATCAGACTATCACCGTCACTATCCGCAGTAAACTCTATTGAACTTATTAACCTCGGATGATGTTCTATTGCTATTGAATCTATATCTACACCAGGAGTTGATGAAGAATGCTCGCCGGCGGTAAATGCAGGTAATGCGTCAATATTGGCGGAGACTTCAGGATCTGTTACGATAAAGCCGTCTTCAACGTTATCATCAATTATTTTAAGATATTTGGCACTGTTAAGAGTTGCGTTATATCCGTCTGAACAGGTGGCTCTCAGGTCAAAATAGCCGCTTCCGTAAAATTTTGTCTGATTTCCTAGTCCTACAATATTTTGTATATAAGCTCCTATTCCTCTAGCAGCTGCAACAGCGGTTGAATTTGTAAGTGTGTTTATCGGAGTGCCTGTACAGCTAATATTTACCCAGCTGATTCCGCCGCCGGTATTAGCTGCATTAAAATAAGGGTCATCAGGATCAATATCATTTCCTGCAAAGACAAAATAGCCTTCTGCGGCATCGCCCCTTTCAATAATTTGCAGGTCAAAACCTCTTCCGTCAACAATGGGAGCTGGAAGCCTTATGGTAATATAGCCCCCCGGACCAAGAGACAGCGCTCTGCCGTCAGGAAGCCCTGAGATATTGCTGAAAGAATTATTAACATTAGTAATCGCCGGTAAAACAGAACTATAAGTGCCATAAGGCAAAGTACTGGACGCTGACCCCAGAGGATCTCTTATATCTGTATCTTCATAGGCTCCTCCTGCTCCTTCAGGAAGAATATTTCCGGACTTTAAATACAAAGGAGTGTGCATTGCTGCGGCAGAAGCGTGCAAATCAAATCTACGTATACCTATAAGGTTTAGAAAATACGTTTTTATTACTGTATTCATATCAATTTGTATTGCCCTGGATTGAATATTTTGTTGGTTTTCAATAGCCTGTTGGGCAGGATTGGCATTTGTAGAATTCGCGAAAGTTATTACAGGAGCTGTGCTGCTTGTTGCCATAGCAAGAAAGGAATTTGATTTTATGTATGAGTTGATATTTAGAACCGCTAAGCCTGTTGTGGCATTAGTAATTTTGTCCTCAGCAGGATATCTTATTTTATGAGTAGCAGCGTCCTCATAAGCTTCATAATCAGCTATAGTTGCCAGAGCAGCGCTTTCAAGAGCTTTTTGAAATTCGTACCTTGCACTCAGTGTAATTCCTGTGTCAACTGCAAGTCCTACAATAGTAAACATTGAAATGGCACTGAATAAAAAAAATATTATTGCATTGCCTTTTTGTTTTTTAGCAAGCATTTTATTAAATATTGATTTAATAAGCATTAATTGCTGCCTCTATAATTATAGTAAGTACTTGTTTTAATATGGGTTAGCCAGAAGTGCGCTTGTAACGAAAGTGTTGAAATTGGTACCTTCCAGACGTGTTATATCGGGAGACTTTGCCAAATTCCCCCAAGCTCCATCATCATAAACAAAATTCAGCTTATCTGCATTAGTTGGAGCAGGATATTTTCTGCATAAATTAGCCCACCAAGAGCCGCAGGGAATATAAAGTTTATTGCCTGTTCCATTATTGTAGACTTTGAAATTCGCATAATAAGGCAGTGGAATAAGACTGCCCTGCGGCGCTCCAAATGGATAATTCGGAATAAGAGCTGCAAGAGTTGTTCTGGAACTGGGCATTGTAAGCACGCCTCCAAATAACCCCCCCAAATAAATTTTTGGAGTTGAAATAATATATTTATCGCCCATGCCTGCAATAGGATTAGCAATTGATGGAAAAACATAAGGAATTCCGATTACTAAATTTTCAGTATCAGGAGCACCTGGCCCACCGACAAAGCCAACGGAATACTCCATTCCGTCAAGCTGTCCGTTTGCATTTGCATCAAAATATTCAGGATGATTGTCCCAGTTATTAGGAATTCCGTCGCCGTCGTTATCGAGATAAACATCAATAATATTTTTGCCGTTGCCGTCAGGATTACTTAATTTTCCAGCGCCGTCTAAATCAAAACTCCAGTCAAATGCTTTATAAAATGGTCCATTTGGATCTGTCAGCCTTGCATAATCAATCGGTGTTGTGCCGTTTGAATAATTACCATTGCTGTCATTTATTAAAGGCTGATATATGTTTACAAGATATTTTCCGTCAAAAGCAGCACCGTAGTTTGGTGTATAAGCAACATAATGATATAAATTATTTAAGTCTGGAGGCGCTGCATTTGTGTCCGCAACATATTCATAATTGCCGTTTAAGTTAAAAACATAGTCGGAAGGAGTTGCAGTATCATACCAGCTCTCTCTTGTTAAGCCTTTTAAAGCAAGTTCCTGTATTGTCTGT
>DYOT01000039.1:0-4936 GCA_020720345.1 Candidatus Caenarcanum sp. | reverse complement strand
AATATTACCTGTGCCGTTATATTTTGTATAAATAACCTGAGTATAGCCAAGTGCTGAAACAACCCATACATAAGGTATTTTAGTATTTAACCAGTTGCCCGCATTATAATACGGAGATCGGACTTCCAACCTGCCTGTTCTTAAATTAATCCGCAGGTTCTGCGGGAGTAAGTCTTCACCGTACCAGCTAAAAAGCCTCGCATAAATGTCGTTATTGTATAAACCAGTGCCTGTCAAGTCATAATCATCAAACCATGATACAAGAATAGCTGTAACGTTTCTTATATTGTATCCCGAAGAAGGTTCGCCATTTAACATTGTGCCTAAAGGCACAATGTTAAACGAGGATAGATTCTGAGTGGTTAGGACAGAATAAGTATTTCCTTCAATAAGCGCATAATTAAGAGCTTGAGATGTCTGAAGAGGAATAGTGGAAAATCCGGGAAAAAAAGACTTATATAAATATGTTACGCTAACGCTGTAATTTCCGTTTGACTCAGCGACATCTACAGAAAAAGTGCCTCCCCTTTTAATGTTATGGTCAGCAAAATAACTGTTAAGCCCATCTGTAACAAATGTTTTTATAGACGCTATCCTGTTTGCCTGAGTGCCGGGATCTATCCTGTTAAGATTAGAGAGTCTTATTACAGAAGCTCTTGTTGCATCAGAAACAGCGTTTTTTATTATTATTGCCGTGCCAAAATCCGTTATAATCAGCAAAAACAGTATGAGAATAGGTGCAATAATAGCAAATTGCACAATTTCCTGGGCTTTTCTTTTGCCTGAAAATTTATTTAAAAACATACGCATATATAAACTTTCGGAAGTTTAGCAGAAAAACTTTATACTTCAGGTTTACTATATTTACAAATATTTATTTTCTTTAAATATAATTCATCAATAAGTACGCATATTACTGCAGCTATAGCAGGTGCAAGAATTAAACCCGCTATCCCAAAAAATGCCGCTCCTGTAAAAAGAGAAAATATAAATGTTAAAGGATGCATTTCCAAAAATTTTGCGACAACAAAAGGTCTTATTATGTTATCTACAAGCCATTGGGAAACGCCATACATTATAAGAGCGAAGACGGCAAGAAGCGGGTATTGCGCCAGTGCGACAAAGCCTATTAATAAAGCTGTTATTATAGGTCCAATAACAGGAATAAGTTCCAGAAAGGCTGCCAGTATTCCAAGAATAAGCGCATACTGAACTTTCAAAAAATACAGCCCGAGGCTGACAAGTATGAAAACTGCTGCAATTATTATTATCTGGCTAATTACATAACCGCCGACTTTTTTGGAAATTATTCGCATTATTGAAATTGTTTTTTCTCTTTTTTCTTCAGGAAAAAAAGAGAAAAGCTTGTCTGAAAGATAGTGTTTGTCAATTAACATAAATAAAGTCAGCATTGCCAGCGTGAACATGAACATTATTGAGGTTAAAAAACTTTTTGTAATGTCTAGTGAACTGGTTAAAACATTTTGTCCGACAGATGAAATAAAAGCTGTTATTTGCGTCATGTTAGGCAAGATGCCGATATTCTTCACATAAGATGTCCATTTATGGAAGCCTAAAGAATCCAGCAGTCCTATTATACCTTTTGAATCTGCCTGAAAAATTAAAGATAATATTTTTTTTGAATATGTAGGGAAATCTTTGAGGAAAGAAAGTGATTGAGCAATTGCAATATTAATAAGAGGTATTAAAAACACTGCAATTAAAAATACTCCAGTTATAGTTAAAATTGCTATTGCAGCCTTTCGAGGCATTTTTTTACTTAAAATCTTTACCAGCGGGTCAATTGCGCTTGCTATAATAAATGCTCCAAAAAACAAAATGGCAATAAATTGAATTTTATAAACGAAAAATATTAAAAGTAATACAAAGGTGTATAGAATGAGATTTTTAAAAATGTTATAATTTTGAGATAAATTCATACAAAATCCTCTTCAACTATTGATTAAAATCCTGAATTATATTATATAAGGAAAAGGGATATAAATATAGAATTATGCGAGGAAGAAGTTTTGAAAGTGTTAAAGAATTTGTCTTTTAGTATAAATGCTCAACCAATTGGACCCAGAGCGGAAGTTAAATCTCAAAAACAGGTGCTTTCCCATACTCAGCCTTTAAGATTAAATCCTTCAAAAGATAACGGGGAAACTTTCAAACTTAATCTAAAAGGGTAATATTTTAAAGTCCGGTTATTAATTTAACTTCTTTTGTAAGTTTATTTTCATCCATTCGTTTAAAAAATATTGAAGTTTCGTGGTTATCAAGCCCGCCTGTTTTTAGCATGCCTGCATTTTCAGCGGCACCGGCAATAATATCTTTAAACCCCTGATCAATCCAGTGTTCATGCGAAGAATATTGATAGTTTACCTCAGCGGCTTTCACGCCGGAATCTTTGAATTGTTGAAATAAATGCATATAATCGCTTTTTTTAACCCCTCTGCTGCTTTTTAAATTTCTTGCGGGATGAGCAACACTGACAAACCCGTATCCTGAATCATTAACGACTTTGGCTAACTTTTCAAAGGAAGGCGTGCCTGAATTTACATACCAGATGCCATAATTTGCATCATGAAGATCCTTAACTTTCTTTATCCACTCATCAGACTTTATTTGCCCGTTTTTTTCCGTACAAATTTTGTTCATTGCAGTTTCAAACCCTCCCATAAGTGCAGGGCTTCCGGGAATTTTTGAGTAGATTGAACGATTCATAAATTCTTCAGGCTTTGTCAGGTTCTTTTCAGAAATTCCTGCTTGTCTTTCCAAATCATTAAATCCGCCGATTTTTCTGTCCGGCTGACCCAATTTGCCGGGTCCTTCTGTGATTAGCTGTATCAAATATGACCTATTGTTATTTCTTATGTCTTCTACAAATTTCGCAACGTCTTTTTCTCCTGAGCCACCGGTTATAAATGGATTAATACCGTATCCAAGCATTTCAAACTGTATTATATCCTTAAATTTACCTTTTAAATTATCAAATTTCTTGTAGGTATTAAATTCTATACCTGGAACAAAACGGATATTTTTGTATTTTTCAGGGGCTTCAGCAATTATTTTAATAGCTTCTTTGGTTCCTTCAAGTATGTCATGGTCAGTTATGGAAACTATAAACGGGTCGGTTTTGCCTTTGGTTTTTCTAAAAGCGGCATATTTTACAGCCTGATCCAAAAGTTCCTGAACAGACATATTTCCGTCAGAATGAAAAGTGTGCATGTGCAGGTTAATTCTAAAAGTACCGTTCAAAACGTTTTTAAAACTTGCACCTGTGGAAAAATTTTCTGCCGGTTCATTTTTCAATATATATTTCAGTTCATGTGTTCCCATAACGGATTTTAAAGCGTCAGAAGAAATATTCATCCCTTTGTAAGCTGCTTTTAGACCTTCTGCTAAAGCCTTTCTATAATTAAAATCTTTGTTACAGGAGCTATATCCTGCCTGAAATGATATAAAAGGCAGCCTGTAAGCTTTTATGGCTGAAGAATACTTTTTATAAGTTATGTCTTCAAATGTATAACTTTTTATATTTTTTTTAACAGGTTTTACAGGAATCAAAAATTTTGCTCCCATTCTGTCCGAACTGTTTTCTTGAAATTGAATAGATTTAATATTCATAATTAATTTATTATACTCAACTTAAACGGTTTATTCTTTTTCTTCAAGGTAAGATTTGCATACGCTATGAGTTTTCAATCTTTTTGCAAGGACTTTTTCAAGCTCATCGGGAGTAACAGCCTCATCTAACTCTTTTTTGGCTTTTTCAGCATCTTCTTCAATGTCTGAATCAATCCTTTTAATTACTTTATCAGACTTATAACCATGTTGTGCAATTGCCATTTCGCTAACCTCATTGAAAACCCCGTAAATAAAAGATGTTTTAAATGTATGACCTTCAATGTTTGAGAGGTTACCGGCATTTTGAAATTCTTCAGCGGCTTCAATAAAACGACCTTTTTGCCTTAATAATATAGCCAAATTGTAATAGGATTCATAATTTAGCGGGGCAATAAACATGGCTTTGCAATAGCCTCCAAGAGCATCTGTGTATTTTTCCAGAAGATGATATGTAAGTGCAAGATTATATTGCGCATTATAATTTTTCGGACTAAGAAAAAGCGACTGTCTGTAGCAATCAGCAGCTTTGAGCATAAAATCAACCGCAGCAGGAGAACCTTGATCCTGCATTAATGACTTATCCCTGTATGCAAGTCCCATATTATAATAGGCTACTGCTTTTTCCTCTTTAATAGCTTTTGTATTGTCATAAATAAAGGGGATTTTTATTTGAATAGGGGTTGCCTGTACTGCTTTTGTGTATTCTTCTATTGCAAGGTCGGGATTTGTTTTTTCTTCTGAAAAAATTAAGCCTATATTTATCCTTGCCTTTATATAATTGGGATTATATAAAAGTACAGTCTGATAACATTCAATGGCTTTGTCAAAATCTTCATAAGCAACATATATATTTCCCAGATTGTATCTTGCTTTAACGTGTTCGGGATATAACTCAAGCGCTCTATTGTAGTAATTTATAGCTTCTTCAAATTTATGTTTTTTGACGAAATCGTCTCCCATATGTATATAACAAAATGCCCCTGAATGTTTTACGGCAAGAAACACAGGTCCTGAAAATATAAATAAAATTACAACTATTCCGACAAGGAAAGAAAAGCCGAAAAGCTTTCCTGTTGCATCTTTTAATCTCTTTAAAAACAGTTTCATAATTAACTATTATACCAACATATAGCCCGGTTAGGGAATTTATCTTTTAAGGCAAACTTGGTTTCATAATCATAACACACGCATATATTCGACTCTTACCCAGACACGATCCAGCTATTAAACCGAGCAATGCTCGGTGTTTTTTTTGGTTTAATTTATTCAAATGGGTCGTTTTTGTCACCCCGAACTCCTCCCTGTC
>DYOT01000038.1 GCA_020720345.1 Candidatus Caenarcanum sp. | reverse complement strand
GAAGCTTTTAAAACACATTTGCCAGTTTTCTTGAAAACTAACTCATTCTGGTATAGTTATTGGAGTAAAACGGAATGTCTTTTGCCATGGATGACCTGAGTCTGACCAACTCTGTTGATGTCAGCAAAAAAACAAGAATTGTTAAGGATTCGCAATCGATTGCAAAGCAGTCGGATTCTGTAAATCAGGAATCCGAAGTTAACGATGCGTATGAAAAAGCTCCGCAAAATATTAAGACAAACCAAAATGATTTTACTTATATTCAGGAAAAATCAACTAAAATAGATATAATAAATAGTTCTCTCAAAAAAATCGGGACTTATGTTGAGGAAATTAAATCATCTATAGAAGATAAAAATTCCTCAGAAAAAGCTTCAAGAGAAAAAATTGATGAAAACTATCAAAAAATTCAACAAGTTGCGGAGAAAACTAAATTTAACGGTGAAAAACTTATGGAATCCGATTCTCTTGAGGAATTAAAAATTCCCGAGATAAAAGAACTAAAGATAGATACAGAAAAACAAAGGCAGGAATCCTCTCAAAAAATAGATGATTTATCAAAAAACATAAAAAATGTTGAAAAAGAATTAAGCGGAATTAAAAATTCATTGATTAAAGAAGTAAACAGCTTTGTAGAATTAAAAGCTGCGCCTTCTGAAAAAATAATAATAGAAACAAAAGAAATTAAGAAATTTTCAGGAGAAGAATTAAAAGAAGCTGTGATAGCCGGTGTAAAAGAAAATCCCGAACAAAGTAAAAAGGTTCATATCAAACACATAGATGGAAATATGCTTCTGGCTATGTTAAGCTTAAGAGTGTCTGTATAAAGTTTTTAACGAGGAAACAGGAGAAGATTATAAATGCCTTTTGACGGATTATCTTTTACCGATCCCGGATATAGAATAACATCTCCGTCTGAAATGAATATTAAGACAGAATTATCTTCTCAAACTCAGGCAAAAACCTTTATAAAAAAGCTGGATGAATCTCATAAAGTTAGCCCGGATGGGAAAAACAAAGGCGAGAATAATGGGAATTCTCAAAAAGATAAAAAAGACGAAGAAAATTCAGAGGATAAAGCAAATTTACCTGCATTATTAAAAGAATCGACAGAGATAGCTAAATATAAAGTATCTTTTAATCAGGGAAAAGATATGGTAGAACTAATAGATAGGAAATCAGGACAAATAATCGAAACAATTTCGCCCGGGGATCTTTTAACACTTGTATCTAAGAGTAAGACAGCTTCCGGCATATTGGTGGACAGGGTTATATAAAGGGAAATTAATGAGTTCATATAACAATCCGTATCTAAAACAATATCAACAAAATCAGATTCAAACTGCCAGCCCGGAACAAATAATTATAATGCTATATGATGGGGCTATACAGTTTTTAAATAAGGCTAAAAAAGAGCTCCCTGCTAATAATATTCAAGAAATTCATAATAATATCATCAGAGCCCAAAAAATTATCGGTGAGCTTATGAATTCTCTTGACGTGGAAATAGGCGGACAGGTCGCTGTTAATCTTTATAATTTATATGAATATTTACATCACAGGCTGGTTCAGGCAAATATTAAAAAAGATGAAGCTATGATTGATGAAGTGATTGTACATATGAAAGATTTGAAAGCTACATGGGAAGAAGCTATTAAAATTGCAGGCAGGGAGAAAGCAGCGAGAGTTAATATTCTTGATGATGATGAAGAAGAAGATTCGGCTCGAATTGCATGATTAATACTATAAAAACCCTATATGAAAAAATTTTAGATGTTAATACAAAAATAAATTTGCTCTTAAAAGAATTTCCTTTTGATAATTTTGAAGATTTTAACGAAAATCTTCAAAATTATATTAACGAAAAAGAAGAACTTATTCAAAATTTATTTTCTTTGAAAGATAAGCTAGGTGAAGAATTTGCTAAAATATTAGAACCTGATTTAAAGGAATTAATTCATCTCGTTAATAAACTGGAACAAGAAAATCTTCAACTGATAATGGAAAAAAAATCTTCTTTATCGGTAGAAATAAACAGAACAAATCAGACTTCCAAAACTTTGTCTGCTTATAAATTTAACAAGAATGACGAACCTGCATTTTTTGATAAAAAAGATTGATATTTATGCTAAATTATAATAAGTACTCGTTTCAATTTGGATTTCTGTTTTCGTAAAGTCTAAACATTATTGAAATTCAGGTTTTATTAAATACGAAAACAAATTTAAGTTGAGTGTACTCATGTCAAAATTCTATAAATGGGGATGAGTAATGGCAGAAACTGTATATAAAAAAAGTAATTCAGGCAGAAGAGGCATTAAATTTCCATCTTCTCAGCTTAAGGATAAAAATTTATCAGAATTTCTTCCTAAAGAAATATTAAGAGAAAACAATATTAATCTTCCTGAGCTGACAGAGCTTGATGCAATGAGATATTTCACTAATTTGTCTCGCAAAAATTTTTCTGTTGATACGGTCTTTTATCCGCTTGGCTCCTGCACAATGAAATATAATCCGAAAATAAACGAATACACAGCAGGTTTGGACGGGTTTACAAATATTCATCCTGAACAAAATGAGGATTTTGCACAGGGTGCGCTGGAATTAATGTTTGAACTCCAGCAACATCTCAAAGCAATTACCGGCATGGATGCTATTTCTCTTCAACCGGCGGCCGGAGCGCATGGCGAGCTTGCGGGGATGCTTATAGTAAAAAAATATTTTGAAAAAATTGGAGAAAAAAGAACAAAAGTTATTATTCCTGATTCAGCGCATGGTACAAATCCTGCTACAGCAAAGATGTGCGGATTTGATACAGTTGAAATTAAGTCTGACAGCAACGGTATCATTGATACTGAAGAGCTTAAAAAACTGCTTGATAATCAAACTGCCGCTATAATGATGACTAATCCTAATACTCTCGGACTTTTTGAAGAAAATATACTTGAAATTTCTAAACTTGCCCACGAGGCAGGTGCGCTTCTTTATTATGACGGTGCGAACCTTAACGCAATAATGGGCATTACAAATCCGAAACTTATGGGATTTGATATAGTGCATCTCAATCTTCACAAGACTTTTTCCACTCCTCATGGAGGTGGTGGGCCTGGAGCCGGACCTATAGGCGTTACTGAAAAGCTTAAAGACTTTTTACCTGTGCCGGTTGTGAATTTCAACGGGAAAAAATATTTTTTTGATTATGATTTAAAGGACACAATAGGAAAAGTTAAGGCTTATTATGGAAACTTTGGCGTGCTTGTCCGTGCTTACACATATATATTAATGATGGGAGGCAGAGGTTTAAGACAGGTTAGTCAAGATGCTGTACTCAGCGCAAATTATTTAAGGGAAAAACTCAAGAAAACTTATAAGCTTCCTTATGACAGGATTTGTATGCACGAATTCGTGCTTTCAGGCGATATTCAAAAAGAACTCGGCGTAAACACAATGGGAATTGCAAAAAGATTAATGGATGCCGATATTCATCCCCCAACTGTCTACTTCCCAATGATTGTTCATGAAGCTATGATGATAGAGCCTACAGAAACAGAATCCAGGGAAACTCTTGATAACTTTGTTGAAGTTATGGAAAAAATTAATGAAGAAATCAAGGAAGATTTTGAACTTGTACTAGAAAGACCTGTAAGGACACCTGTTTCAAGAGTTGATGAAACTCTTGCGGCAAGACAGCCAAATTTGAGATTCTGTGAATAATGAAGAAAACTAATAAATTTTCTAAAATAATACTTATATCAATTATAGGTTTTATTCTACTAATATTATTGACTATCGGTGGAATATTTTATCTAAAAAATGCCATTAATAACCAGTTTAATCCCCCAAAACCTGAATTAATGCAAAGAGCTGCCCAATTAGGGGATTTTTCAAAGATTCCAGAGGGATATGGTGTTACAAAAGCTTTAAACATTATGGGAGTAACTGCTGTAGTAGGAGAATATTCCAAAACAGGGCAGTATATGGCTATAGTTAACCCTGAATGGTCAATACATGTTACTAAAAATGACATTCAAACCGGCATTCTTAAGCATAAATTAATGGATTATGCCGCAAAAGTTAATTCTCCCAATATTAAATTAAATAATCTTGAAATAGAGCCAAAAGGAAGTTTTACAGCATTTAATCAGTCTGTTCCTTATGTAAAAGCAAAAATAACTCTTTCATCTGTGAATTCCCGAAAAATTTCCACTAAAAAAAACTATGAAGGAATAATAGGAATAATTGAAAACCCTAAAACAGGCAAAAGTGAACTTATTGTTTCCTTAAACAGCAAGGGAAAATTTAGCCAGAAAGTTGCTGAAAATTTCTTTAAAAAAGTAAAAATTAATTAAATTTTAGAAGCTATGATATACTATAACTAATTTAATTTTGAGTTGGAAATAAGGGGTTTTTTATATGCTGATTTGTAGTACGTGCCATGGCGGATGTTGCCGTAGATATCCTGTCGACTTAACCGGTTTTGATATTGTAAATATAGTAAGAAACCTTATGATTAGTGTTTCAGTCTTTCTGGAACTTATGCCAATTCCTTCTGATAAAATCAAAGACGAAAATGACCTTGAAGAAAAATTAAAACAATACGCAGTTTTCAAGTTTAAAGGAAACGATAATTATTTCAGGCTTATCCTGAAACGAAATAAGAGCGTATTAATGCCGGATACATACAAATGCGTGTTTCTTCAAGAATGGCCCGATGATAATTCCACAAATAAAGTTGCAGGCAGGTGTGGAATTTACAAATTCAGACCGTATATTTGTCAGGCCTACCCTATGTCATTCGATAATAAAGGTTTATTTGCGTATATATATGACCCGGCGATAAAAGACAAGAATTTTCCTAACGACAACCCTGCTTACCAAATTTGTCCGGATGCTCTTACAAAAGATAATTTTGGCAAATATGTATCTGATTATAAAAAAAATCAAAGTCTAGCTATATTCAAATTTGAACGAGAATTTTTTACCGAAATTGCAAGACAATGGAACACACAAATACAGGGAACATTCGAAGAATTTTTATTAAAACTTCAGGTAATATACGACAATAGATTGCAAGGACCAATAATTCAAAATAATCCTGATGCAAAAAATAATTTGGTTATATAATCTTTATTCCTTAACTGCGCCCTGTGTAGTGCCTTCTATAAAATATCTTTGCATCATCAGGAAGAATACAAGTATAGGTACAGTTGCTATTATTGCACCTGCTGAAATATAACGCCAATTGGAACTGAATACTCCCTGTAAATGATTGATGCCCACCGGAAGTGTGTACATTTCATTTCTTGTAAGAACGATACTCGGCCATAAAAATTCGCTCCACGCACCTACAAAAGTAAATATTGCCAGCGTTGCAAGCGCAGGCATTACAAGAGGGAGAAAAACCCTTTGCCATATTTCAAAAGTGTTACACCCGTCTATAATTGCTGCTTCTTCAAGTTCTTTAGGTATTCCCATAAAAGCCTGACGCAAAAGAAAAATACCAAAAGCATTAACTGCAAAAGGAAGAATTAATCCTGCAAAACCAGCAAAATCAGAAGCAGAATCCACAAGATTAAGCCTCAATACCATTAAATAAACAGGAATCATAATTACCTGAAACGGTACCATAATTGTTGCCAATATAGCGTAAAAAGTCAGGTTTTTCCCTTTGAATTTCATTCTTGCAAGCGGATAAGCAGCAAGGGCAGAGAGCAAAAGATTTAAGAATACAGTAATACCGGATACTATAAAACTGTTAATTATATATGCCATAAAAGGAATTTGCTTCCAAACTCCCACAAAGTTCTGAAAAGTTATATTTTGCGGTATTAATACCGGAGGATAAGCAAAAATATCTTCATTTGGTGATTTCAAAGCTGTTGACAGCAGCCATAAAAAAGGACCTATAGATATTATTGCGAGTATTATCAAAATTAGATATAACAGAATTTTTTTAGTATTCAAGATTTTTAAACCTTAATAAATAATTTCTTTATTAATTTTAGGGTTTTAAGAGGATTATGTCAAAAAATTATAATTTACTTTATTTTGATTTAGCGCGGGGATGAGTGCTTAAATATGCCTGCTTTAAACGTTCTGTTGAAACATGCGTATAAATTTGAGTGTTGCTTATGCTTGCATGACCAAGTAGTTCCTGCACAACCCTTAAATCAGCGCCGTTTTCAAGTAATTTCGTTGCAAAGCTGTGCCTGAATGTGTGAGGCGATATTTTTTTATACAAATGCAATTCTTTTGAAATTCCTGCAATAATTCTATGAACACTTCTCTGCTGTAGTCTGCACCCACTAATATTTAAGAAAATCGCTGAATTTGGTGAACTTTCCTTATTCTGTGTAAAGATTGGTCTTATCTTTTCTATATAATCAAGCAAATAATTTTTTGCCCTATTATTAATCAAAACAATACGCTCTTTCCCACCCTTGCCGAAAACCGTTATTTCATTAGCTTCAAGATTAAGATTATTAAAATCAAGACCGCAAAGTTCAGAAATCCTCATTCCTGTAGCATAAAGCATTTCCATTATAACCCTATCTCTATGTTGAGAAGGGGTTTTTGCATCAGTTCCAATAAATATCTGGTTTAATTCCAGTTCTGTAAGAAATCCAGGGAGGTTTTTAATCTTCTTAGGGGTTTTTATATTAACTGCGGGATTGGAATTAACTAATCTTTCCCTATATAAATATTTATAAAACGTCTTAATTGCAGCAATTTTTCTTGAAATTGTCGTTTTTGTATACTTTTTTGATTGAATTACTGACAGATACGACCTTATATTCTTGTAATTAAATTTACATATATCGGCACTTCCCGCCCAGTTCAAAAAGTCCTCAAGATCAGAACTATAAGCCTTTACCGTATGCAAAGACAAATTTCTTTCAGCCTCAAGGTAAAGCCTAAAATCATCCATTAGAGCCTGCGAATTCATGTTCAGTTTTATTGCTCCAAAAATTGTATTGTTTTCTTAAAAATTATATAATTTAAGTTAAAATACAAACAACAACCAAATCGTTGAGGAAAATTATTATGAATAAAATAAAAATTCTGATTTTTACACTAGCAATTTTGATTATGTTTAATTATCAGACTTATGCGGAGACTTACACGGCTAAGGTCAGTACAAATTACACAAAAGCTGAAAATCTTATTGAACTAGGTAAATACAAAGATGCAGAAGATTATATAGCAAATATTCTTTCCAAAAATCCTGATGATATTCAGGCAATGGCATATCTTGCTGAAATTCATTCCGCACAATATAAACTGGATGGGGCAGAGAAAGAATTTTTAAAAATACTTGAAAAAGATCCTAATAATGCAATGGCGCATAATGGGCTTGGACTAGTCTATTACAGGAGAACAACTTCTTCTGATATGAATATCAGAGCAAATATGGAAAATTATTATAATAAAGCTTTACAGGAATTCAGTCTTGCGGTTAAAAACGATCCAAGCTTTTATAAAGCATACAATAATATAGGAAAAGTCCTATTTGATGCGGGAAGATTATCTGATGCTGAAAAATATTTTAAAAAAGCTTTTGAACTTAGACCTGATTACTCCGAAGGCGTTGAAAACTATGGAAAAGTGCTTTTTGCAAAAAATCAGACAGATGCGGCTATTGATAAATACAGGGAAGCAATTAGATTAAACAGCAAAAATTCTTCTGCGTACTGCAATTTAGGAGAAGCCTTAATAAGAAAAGGAGATTATAGCGGAGCTATAAAACAACTTCAAACTTCACTTTATCTTTTTCCCAATAGCGCGCCTGTGCATGATTTGCTTGGCAGGACTTACGAACTTCAGGGTAACGAAGCGGCTGCAATTTCTGAATACCGAAAATCCTTCCTTATAAAACCTGAATACCTGCCGCCCTATCTGCGGCTTGCTGATATATACAGAAACAGGGGCGATGATGAAATAGCTATTTCTGAACTTAGAAATGCACTGTCTATAAATCCTGATTTTTATGAAGCAAAAATTAAGATAGCGGATACTTCTTTAAACATTGGGAAGCCTGATCAAGCTATACAAAACTATAAAGACCTTTTAAACGTTCCTAATTACAAAATAGCTGCAATAAAAGGGCTTTCTAGAGCCTATTTTATCAGGGCAAAAAATATAAACAGCCATGCCGGATTTGCTTCTGAATCTGAATACATTGAATTGGAAAATTCAATCAAGCAGGCTATCCAGTATGATCCAAACAATCTTGAGCTTTATCTTGCGCTATTAAGGGTTTCAAAAATTTCTCGTAATGACAGGCAGTCAGAACTTTATATGAAAAATATAATTGATGATTCTAAAAATTCAAAAATCAATAATATAATAAAAGGGGAAACATATTTAACCTGTAACGATTATAATAACGCTGAAAGAGAATTTCTAAACGCTATAAACCAGACTAACAATAAAGAAGATTTGTTGAAGCTGGCAGAAATTTTTACGATGAACAGGGCATATAAAAGCGCTAAAAATGCAGTCTCTAAAGTCCAGTCAATTGAACCGGCAAATTTAAAAGCTAAAAGAATTCTTATGCGAATAAAGCGTAACGAAGCTGAATCTGTTTCCAAAACAAGAATCGCAGAAGCTTTTTACAGGGAAAAACAGACAAGAGCATCTATAGAAGCTTATTATGACGCACTTGCAATGAATGCTTATCTTCCCGAAGCTCATTTGGGTCTGGCTAAAGCATTTGAAAAGGAAAAATTTTATTATAATGCAGTTGACCATTATACGGCTTATTTGAACCTGATTGATGTAAGCAAGCTTGAAGACAGAGAAAAGTACCAGAGCAAAGTTGAAAGACTAAAAAAGAAAATTGCAGGCATTGAAGCACGCCAGCAGTTTATAAAAAAATATACAAATTAAATTTCTGTTACGAATTGTAAAAAATATCCTCTGTATATAGCAATTATTTTTCTTTATAGGTTTAATATAATTGGAACAAGTTTAGCTGCAAAAATCTTGTAAAATTAAATTATAAATAATTTGGCAAGTAAACATATAAAGACAGAGAGTATTACTAAAGATTAGAGAAGGTTAGGAA
>DYOT01000272.1 GCA_020720345.1 Candidatus Caenarcanum sp. | reverse complement strand
CATATGATAATTGTCGGACGATTTATAAATTTTGAGGGAGATTTTGCAAAGCTTTTTGAAGTTGTAATCCAGCTCGGGGCAATTCTTGCCATTGTATTTTTATTCAGGGAAAAAATTCTTAATTCTTTCAAAAACATGTCCCCAAATGGTGAGGGTTTTAAGCTATGGGCAAGCTTAATGCTGGCTTTTATTCCATCAGGAATTATTGGCTTACTTTTTTATAAAAAAATTCAGTTCTATTTAATGAACCCGATTGCCGTTGCGGGTGCGCTGCTTGTCGGAGGCTTTTTGATGATTTATGCAGAAAACAAATATAGAGATAATAACAAAATTCAGGATATCGAGCAGGTGGGCTATAAAGAAGCATTTATTATCGGGTGTTTTCAATGCTTGTCAATATTATGGCCTGGATTTTCACGTTCTGCCTCAACCATAATAGGCGGATGGATGATTGGACTCTCCAGCGTAGCTGCTGCTGAGTTTTCGTTTTTCCTCGCTATTCCTACTATGACGATTGCGACAGGATATGAACTTATTAAGTCAAATTTTGAATTCAGCAAAGACGAATTAGGTGCTTTAGTAACGGGGTTTGTTGTAGCCTTTTTTGTAGCACTTGTTGTAGTGGCAAAATTTATCGAATTTTTGAAATCCAAACCAATGAAAAGTTTTGCTTATTACAGAATAGTTGTAGGCACAGTTATTCTTGCTCTTGCAGTGATTAAAATAATTTAGCTATTATTTTATCTTTTCCTGTGCCTGATTTTGCGGAAAATTCAATAACTTCAGAGCCAAGTGTTTTTGAAATATGCTGAACAGACCTGAAAGCCTCATTTTTTGAAAGAGTATCTGTTTTTGTAGCAAGAGTAACAACGGAAATATTATTATACTCTAGCCATTCACGCATTTGCAGGTCATTTTTCTGCACTTCATGCCGGGCATCAATAAACTGTATGACAAACTTCAGCGATTTTCTTTCTTTCAGGTACTCCTCAAGAATTTTACCCCATTTTTCCTGTTCGGATTTAGAAACTTTTGCGTAGCCATAACCGGGCAAATCAGCGATTATAAGCTCGTCGTCTATATTAAAAAAATTAATTAATCTTGTTTTTCCGGGGGTATTGCTTGTATGAGCAAGCTTTTTCCTGTTTGTTACCGCATTTATAAAAGAAGATTTCCCTACGTTAGATCGACCTATAAGTGCAATTTCAGGCAAATTAAATTCGGGACAGTCCTTAAGACAGGTTGAGCTGGTTATGAACGTTGCGTTTATTATTTTCTTCATTTTCTTTTTTACTTTTATGCCTTTTCCACGTATTTGACAGAAGATCAAAAGTTCTTCTGTCATTTATTATAGTTATCTGGACAGAATCATCATTTTTAAAATCAACATTAAAAAGACTGCCCTTTGAAAAGATATTTTCAGTTTCAACCATAACAATTTCAATGAGTTTATCTTTAAGGACACTCAATGATTCCATGTTGAAAATCTCAAATGTTTTTATTATGTCAAACTTTCTTTTCACCATTATACCTGAATGATTTCAAATCTTCCAATTCGGCAAAGCCGTCTTTTAGATTATTCACTCCTGCTTTGCATAAGAAAATTTTACCAGATAAAGGATTAAAAAGAATGAACTTGTTTTA
>DYOT01000271.1 GCA_020720345.1 Candidatus Caenarcanum sp. | reverse complement strand
TATATATATTTACAAAATGGATTGAATTACAGGGTGTCTTAATATATAATGACAATATGTAAAATGAGATGAACGATGAAAATCGAAAAAATTATATCCAAGTTCAAAAATAGCAATAAAGGACAAAGTTTTGAAGACTGCGTAAAAGTTTTAATCGCAAAAGGCTATACAATGAATACGAAACAGGGAAAAGGAAAACACGTTAAATTTTCAAAGGCAGGAAGTCCAATGATAATAATCCCGAAAAAAAATCCTGTAGACCCTGAAGCAGTAAATGAAGCAATAAAAGTCTGGGAAGAATAACTTCCCCTTCTTGAAAAAATAAAGGAGAACATCATGGAAAAAGATTTCAATTATTATATTAATTTAAACTGGGAATTTAAATTTGATAAAGCCGAAGAAGGCGGTTTTAATGCAAGAGTCAATGGGTTGCCATGCTTTGCTTATGGTAAAAATTTAAAAGAAGCAGCCGAGAATATTCAGGAAGCTCTTGAATTATACATTGAAGATAGTATTGAAGAAAAATTACCCATCCCTGAGCCGGTTTCTGAAGAATGCACCGGTAGATTAAGTTTAAGAGTTGCAAAAAAGACTCATTTTAAACTGGTTAAATTATCAAAGGAAGAGGATGTTAGCGTTAGTCATCTTATAAATGATGCCATTATAAAAATGTACGGTTAACCGCAATATATAAATTAATCCTTTTTAAAATCTGTCTGTGCCTTAACCTTTTTGAAATATTCCTGCATATTGGAAGAAACATTTATGTTTTGAAGCGCAATATTATATTTTCCCAACTCCGCAAGTGTTTTCTGCTCATAATGCAGCATTTCTTCCGCAGTTTGTGTTTGCTCAGGAGAAAAATTTTCTTCGGGAAGTTTATTTTGCGTTTCAATAAAGTATATAAGGTGGTCAAGCGAATAATTAGGCGAAAGTTTGTAATGGGCAATTATATCTTTTTGTGTCATTCCATATGGGAATTCATAAAGCCACTTTAAGGTAATTGCATCTCTTTTTGATATGGAAATTACGCCGTATTGATGAGGCACATACATTATGTCGTCTTGATAAGGGCTATGATTAAGACCGATGGCATGCCCTATTTCATGGATTATCGTATGCAGGACTTCATTTTTGTCTTCATATTGTTTATGAATCCGTCCGTCAGAAAGCCCTATCTGTATTTCTGCCGAGAAAAGCCTTCCTTCGTTATCAAAATTAAAACTGCAATTGCCCAAAGACGATCTTTCAACACGTTTCCATTCTATATTTATATTGGAAGCATAAAGATTAGTAACAAGTTCAAAGGAAATTTTATTGTTTGAAGCTGTTTTCCACGTTTCTAAGGCTTCTTTAATCATTGAGTAATAAGAATATTCATCCCCTACAGCTTTATACCATCTGAAAGGCGACACAAAAACCTTAAGAGGCATGCACGCATCCGACCATCTTATTAATTTATCGTTATTCAGGCAGTATGAAAGGTAAGATATTGGGTTCATAATATTAAATTTTAGCAAACTTTCGGGGCTTTTGCATTTATTCTGTTTTTGTCAGTTCAACAGCATATCTGTTACCTGAAAAGCTATGCTGACAACAGTTTGTTATTTTGATAGGCATTTCGGTATCTTTTGCTATTCTATCTA
>DYOT01000270.1 GCA_020720345.1 Candidatus Caenarcanum sp. | reverse complement strand
GGCAGGTTTATTTTTTACATTAAAATATTCTACTAACCCATAAACTAATCCGGCGACGCAAACGCCCATACCGATAAGCAATAAATTAAAGCTTGTCGGATTTTGAGATAGATTTGGGACTACAAGATCTGCTTCGCTCGCCATTGAAGGCATAGAAACAACAAGTAATCCCATCAGTGCAAAGAAAACTGCACTAATGACACGACTAACCTTTGGCAAAAAACTCACTTTTTTTCTCCTCATTTTTATAAGCTGTTAATATTCAACTTCCAAACCTATTATACAACTATATTTAAATCGTGGATACGTTTTTTTTATGAAATTAGTTTTTTATAGCTAAATGATAAATAAAGGAGGGTACATTACTATGCAAAAAAATCAAAAAAACGAATTGGAACAAAAACTTCTTGAGCTCAACTTTTCTTCTAATTATGAAGACGATCTTAAAAAACAGGTAGAGAAAGAAATTCAGGAAGCAAGAGAGTTTCAGGAAAAAAGAAAGAACAAAGATAATAATTTTATTGAAACCGATTTTTCTAAACTTTCTAAAGACGAAAGATTTGACAGCAACACTATTTACAGGGTTTTTAACAGGGTTCAGAAAACAGAAACTTTCGTAAACGGTGAACAGGCTGAAAATTTAATCAAGTACGTTAATGATTATGTGGTGAGGTTTGACCATAGAATTATTGAGGGTTGAAAATATTTATACATAACTGGAAAGATCCTGAAACACCAAGTAGGGGCATAAAACTACGGCTCTCAGGTTCGCCTTGTTTTGCAGCCAGTTCAGGATGACATTATAAGATAAGGAATAATAAATATGTCGAATTATTATGATATTTTAAAAAACGTTTGTGTTCTGGCGCATGAAGATAAGCCAGCCTCTTTTTTGGCTTCTGAAAGTCCATACAGCGAAATTAAGCAGTATATTAAAGATATTATTGAAGAAGTATGCTCCAAATTTTACTGGACTTTCAGGGAACGTAGTCTTTCTCTTCAAACTGTTGCAGGGCAAAGAGAGTATGAATTTCCTGAAGGAGTTGCTGCTTCCGGCATCATCGAAAACGGTGTAAGAATTGAAGGAACTTCTCTGCCTCTTTATTTTATGTTCCATAGCGACCTTGATTCTTTTGCGTTGGCGGGAGGAAAGCCTTATAGGTACTCGGTTTATTCTGATAAATTAATACTTGATCCAACTCCTGACAAGGCTTATTCTTTAACAATCAAGTATTTAACTGTTAATTTTGCTTATAATTCCGATAAAACACTTGAAAAGCCTAATCTGGAACTTGAAACAGATGTTTCTATAATCCCGGACAGGTTTATAAAAGTTGTGGAATGGGGTGCATATTGTCTTTACAGGCAAAATTATAAGCCTGATGACAAGTATAAGCTCGCAAATAATAAATATCTCGGGTATTTGCTGGATATGCAAAAACATGACAGTTATTGCGGCGATTCTTCCCCTGTGATTGTGATTAATCAGGGTTTAAATTACAAACAGCAGGTTTTAAAAGACTTTTTTAAGCCATAAGTTAGCAAGCTGAGGAATATTAGCTAAAAGCTACGTATTGTCATTATAAGCATTTATTTTTGGATTGCCGCGTCGGCTTTTCAAGCCTCCTCGCAATGACAGCGCAATGCCACA
>DYOT01000269.1 GCA_020720345.1 Candidatus Caenarcanum sp. | reverse complement strand
AATACAGCCTTAAATTTATGCACAACGGCGCTGAACATGATGTAATGGAAGAAGGCGACGGTCCTGTTGAGTGCTGCATCAAGGCATTTGGCGATATCGGATTCCCTGTTGTACTAAAACACTACGAACAGGCTGCTTTTGGTGAAGACACAAAAGGCGCACAGGCAGATGCTATGACAACAATTCATATGCAGTCCCCTGACGGCAAGCTGGTAATTTGCAGAGGCAAAGACCCAAGCACCGCAAAAGCTAACGTAAAAGCCATCTTCAACGGAATGAATCTTATTTATCAATGATAAAGCATTCGCATCCTAAAGCTTTATACTTTCTTTTTACCATAGAAATGTGGGAAAGATTTAGCTATTACGGAATGCGCGCACTTTTAGTGCTTTATATGGTTAAATTCCTGCTATTTAATACAGAAAAAGCAGGAAATATTTATGGAATTTACACCGGACTTGTATATTTAACACCATTAATCGGTGGTTATCTTGCAGACAGGTATTTAGGGCAAAAAAAATGCATCTTAATCGGTGCAATTTTGATGTGCTTGGGGCAATTTATTCTTGCAGTGCCTAATTTGACGTTTTTTTATATAGCTCTAGGTTTTTTAATAATAGGAAACGGATTTTTCAAGCCCAATATCTCCACTATAGTAGGTCAGCTTTATGAAAAAAACGACCCCAGAAGAGATGGAGGATTTACCATATTTTATATGGGTATTAATCTTGGAGCATTTTTCTCCCCCTTAATATGCGGAACTCTTGGAGAAAAAGTCGGGTTTCAATACGGATTTGCTTCTGCCGGAGTTGGAATGTTTTTGGGATTGCTAATTTTCTTATGGGGACAGAATAAATTTATTAAAGAGGTTGGGAATTGTCCACAATATTGTCATTGCGAGGAGCTTGCGACGAAGCAATCCAAAGAAATACGGAAGAATAATTTTTGGATTGCTTCGCTTCCTTCAGTCGCTCGCAATGACAATGCAAAAGATTGCAAAAAAAGTTTAACTAAAGAAGAAAAGCAAAGAATAGCAGTGATTTTTATATTAATGTTCTTCACAATCTTTTTCTGGGCATCTTTTGAACAGGCAGGAAGCTCTATGACGCTTTTTGCAGACAGGTCGACTGACAGGATAATACCGTTTCTTAATCTGGAGTTCCCTGCAAGCTGGTTTCAGGCAGTAAATCCACTATTTATAATAATTCTTGCGCCATTGTTCTCTAAATTATGGCTTGATTTAGCAGATTTTAACAAAAATCCGTCAATTCCTGTAAAATTTGCATTCGGGCTTTTGCTTGTTTCTGCCGGATTTGTCGTTATGATTCTTGCTTCCATGTTTGCGCAAACAGAGAAAGTTTCTTTCCTATGGCTTATTGGAGTTTATTTTTTCCATACACTTGGCGAATTATGTCTTTCTCCTGTTGGGCTGTCAATGGTAACAAAACTTGCGCCGGCTAAATTTCTTTCCTTGCTAATGGGAACGTGGTTTCTGGCAAGTTTCTTTGCAAATTCGACCGCAGGTATTTTTGCCGGATGTTAT
The DNA here is from genome assembly GCA_020720345.1 of Candidatus Caenarcanum sp. Lineage (GTDB taxonomy): Bacteria > Cyanobacteriota > Vampirovibrionia > Gastranaerophilales > UBA9971 > DYOT01. The sequence goes on along the minus strand of DYOT01000269.1, from coordinate 113 downwards.
GATACTTTAAAAACCACAGAATTTTTTGCAATTCCTGCGATAATTACAGGTGTTTCCGCAGTTTTATTACTATTAATTGCAAAACCCATACAAAAATGGATGCACGGGGTTGA
>DYOT01000037.1 GCA_020720345.1 Candidatus Caenarcanum sp. | reverse complement strand
AATTTAAATATATTATTTTAATTATATCCCTGAATGGCATATGTTACAAAATGTGAATTTGTATTTTATATAGACCTTAATTAACTGAAATTGTTCCACTTCATGACTTTCAGACTTCAACAAATACATATAACAAAAAAAATACTATAAAGTTTATCTGCTTGCATGACGATAAATTTTTTAGATAGGGTGAAAAGGAGTGCAAAAATGAAACAAAATAAAAGATGGACATACTCAGCCTTTGTTTATGAATTAGAAAACAGGTTTATGGCTGACTGTGTATTACTTAATCTTATTACTTCAGGAGTTACACCGCAGGAAGCCGTTGAAAATCTTAAACAGGAAATCAAAAATACCTTTAAACGGTCTGATATTGCTATAAGTCCTGTTTATGAGAGAAGATAATATTTTATTGACTAATTAATAAATAAAAGTATTCTTTATATTATGAAAGTTAAAGCCAATAAATACATTTTATTTTTTGCCTTAATTCTGTTTTTTTCAATAAAATTGGCAGGATTAGCGCAGGTTTTTTCTTTTGAAACAAAACAGAATTTGAGCACGGCTATATTTCCGGCAGGAGCTTTGTTTAAAGGAATAATCCAAAACGAAGTTTCTTCAGATTCAAGTCATGTTGGAGATAAAGTCTATTTGCTTATCCCTTTTGATATAAAAATAGGGAAAATTACTTGTATCCCAAAAAAATCTGTTGTGGCAGGCGAAGTTATTAGGGTGGAGAAAGCTCAACAGGGAAGAAACGGTCTTCTTCAAATAAAATTCGATTACATAAAATTTTCTGATGGCTGGGGAACTAAACTCACTGCACATATCTGGAATCATCAAGGAGACGGGGTCATCGGCGGAGAACCCACCAGAAAAAACGATTATAAAAAGGTTGTACATTATATAGAAGATATTGGAGCCGTTGTACAGTTGGTTGAAACTGGTTCGAGGATAATGGGAAAAGAAAAATTCATTAAGGTGGGAACAGAAATTATTATAGTCCTGGATAATAACCTGGAAGTAAGATATCTGGATAAATTTTAAAAAATATGTCAATTATAAAATTAACCTCTTTGCTAACAATAAATTACTTGTATGAAGTTTTCAATTTAAGTTATACTGTAAATTGTTAATCATTTGGTATTATAATAAGTACACGTTTAAATAAATTTGAAAACAAATTTAAGTTAGGTATATTTTGAACTTTTTTGAATCATTAATCGTAATATTTATATGAAAATAAAAAGAGTAGACAAATTCAAACATCTATAAAGGGAAAGGAGAATTTTATGAAAAGAGGATTCAGGTATTTAACAGCAAGAAGTTTAGCAGCTTTAATTTTTTTGTCAGCAGTAAGCCCTGTATTTGCTCAAAATTATGGCTATAGCTACGGAAAACCTGTTCAGAAAAAGAAATCAACTTCAAATTATAATTATGGGCAGGGTTCTCAGGCTCCGGCTCAAGGCGGCTATAACCTTCCGCCATTGCAGGGAAGAGTTATAACAGTTCCTGTAGGAACAGTTATTTCCGGCGCTACATTAACCAGAACAATTAGCTCACAATATATAACTCCAGGCGATCCTATTGTGTTTACTTTAAATCAGCCATATTACTTTGCCGGTACAGAAGTGCTTCCTGCCGGAACAAGTATTCAGGGTAATGCGGTTATTGCTCAAAAAGCAGGATTTACAGGTCAGTATGGCAAGTTAAAAATTATGTTGAATAATGCAACTCTTCCAAATGGACAAAGAATTCCTGTTTCAGGCAAAATCGTAACAGAAGACGGAACTGGAATTTTAACCGGCGGAACAACCACAGGACGCGTTACAAATGTAGCTAAAAATACTGCGGTTGGTGCAGGGGCAGGTGCACTTCTCGGATTAATCGGCAGTGCCGTTTCAGGCGGTAAAAAAGGTAAAGGCACAGCAATTATGACAGGAATCGGCGGCGGTTTAGGATTGGGCAAAAGCTTAATTGATAAAGGAAATGACGTTGTTCTGGAAGCAGGGCAGCCTCTTGATATTATGATTGACCAGCCGTTAACAGTTGGCGGAAACCAACCAGCGCCTTCATACGATAATAACTACGGATATTAGTATACATTCTAAATCACAGGGGAAGCCATAAACTTTCCTTGTGATTTATCTTAACTACTAACCAATGGGTTAATTGTAGTAAAAAATCTTGTTATGCTAGAATTTATCTATAAATTGGTTGAGGAGATCCGCAAATTTAGCGAGAAATTTAATGGGACTTATTTTGGATAAAAAATCGGGGCAGGATGATCTGCAACAGAAAAAGGAGCAGATATCAGCTGTTTTAAGGGATGATATGGAAGAAATTTCGCTTAAAAAGGCGATTACTATTTCTGCACTGGCTCATCCTCTTATTCCTCTCTTGATATGGTTTTTATTGATTATTCTAACTCTTTTCGGTATTAATCTTACGTTATTTCAGAAGCCTGAAATAACACCTAGAGATATCGAGTTTGTGCTGGTTAATAAAAAAGAAGAGCCTCCAATAAATAAAAATACAAAATTCAGGTCTGATAGAAATTCGAGAGCAGGGGGAAAACATGATCCTAAAAAAAGAATTTCAGAGCCTGAACCCATATCGAGACCAAGTACTCCACAACGTTCATCAGCTGAGCAAAAGCAGGCGCCAAGACAGCCTTCAAAAAATGTTGCTACAGCTCCACGTTCTACCCCGACAGAAGCACAGGCTCCAAAAGCACCTCAGCTCCCTCCTAGACCTGTACTTCAGCCTAAACCGGCATCTCCTCCAAAGTTAACTTCAACAAATCCGTTTTCAGTGCCTGTGCCAAAAGTAACTGCCCCAAAAACTGTCACTCCGACAGGCGGTCCTGTAACAACAGGTCCCATAGGAAGTAATTCTCCAAGCGGCAGTCCTTCGCCTTTGATGTCTCCGGGGGGCAAGACAGGAAATTCAAGAGGGTCAAGAGGCTCAGGATATTCTGTTGGCGGAGGGAATATGGGAAATCCTTCTCCAGGAAATCCTAACGGCGCTCCGGGAATAGATGCAATTAAAGAGCCTGATTTCGGACCTTATATGAGAGAATTGCAGAGAAGAATAAAAAGAAACTGGCATCCGCCAAGAGGAAACGAAAGCAAACGTGTCGTTCTTCTCTTTAAAGTAAGCAGGGATGGCAGATTATTGAGATTAACCATAAACAAAAGTTCGGGAGTGTCTGATGCAGATGATGCTGCACTGGAAGCGGTAAAAATGAGCGCACCTTTCAGACCCTTGCCTCCTGAGTTTCAGGGAAATGATATAGATATTCAGTTTACATTTGATTATAATGTTTTCTCGGTAGGTGGAGGAAGTATTAATTATTAAGAAAGAGGACTTATAAAATGAACGTACTTACAAACGCAATTGTGCAAGACTGGGTTTTTTTATTACCAATCGTATTTTGTTCTATATTGGTAGTAGCTGTAGCCATTAACCGAATTTCCTTTTACAACAAAAATAGAAGAGACGTAATCCAGTTTATACAAAGATTACAAAGAGAGTTGCAAAAAAACAATCTCGACGCAGCTCAGTCTCTTAGTGCCCAGCTTGGAGGCGTTGTAGGAGAAGTTGCGGAAGAAGGCATAAGGGTTCTTGCGGAACAAAAGAAAGGGTTTGAAAAATCATTTGATATTTCAACAAGCCTGGCTGTAAGAAAACTTGAAAAGCATCTCACAATTTTAGGAACAATTGGCGGCGTTTCTCCATTTTTGGGGCTGTTTGCAACCGTTGTAAGAATTCTTTATACTTTTGGCGATCTTGCAACTCAGGGAAACCAGAGTGCAGCTGTTGCTCTTGGAATAGGCTCGGCGCTTATTGCAACTGCTTTTGGTCTTGGAGTTGCGATTGTAGCTGTTGTTTTATATAATTCATTCCAGTCAATTGTCAGAAGATATGAAGATGATTTCCAGTTAATCAAGCTCTTATTCCTCAGCTTTGTAGACAGGGACGAAAATTCTGTTGATGAAACTCAGCAGTCATCTCAGCCTAAGCAAGCAACTTCACAGGGAGTATTTGTTCCTAAAATGTAAGGAAAAAAGGTAAAAATAAAAATGGCTATACAATCTTCAGGAAAAAAAGACTTATTCACAGAAATAAATATAACTCCTTTAACAGATATTTTTCTTGTTCTGTTAATCATAATGATGGTTATAGCTCCTATGTTTCAGTCTATGGACAAAAATATTAAACTGCCGTCAATAAAAAACGGGATAAGTTTGAATGAGAAAGAAGTAACAGTAGCCATAACGAAGGATTCCAGATTTTTTATAAATACAAGTCCCGTTGAAGAAAGTCAGCTGGCAGAAAAACTTGCCGGAATGCTTGAGCAGTCTAAAGATAAAAAAGTTGTAGTAAAAGCTGATTCTCTTACCAAGGAAAAATATATACTGAGTGTAATGAAAGCCGCCCAGCAAGCCGGTTATGAAAAGCTTACCGTTGCAGGAGAACCTCTTTCCGGGAAGCAGCAAAAAAGTCTTGAAGAATTAAAACCTTCTCATAACGCTGAAGAGGGGGAAAGTTAATGTCAATAAAAAAAAGAAAACAGCGTGATGCTTTTACAGAAATAAATATAACTCCTTTAACGGATATATTTCTTGTATTGCTTATTATAATGATGGTAATTGCCCCTTTGCTTAACAACCAGGGCTTGAATCTAGCGGTTCCAACCCAGCAGGAAGCACAAAAGCAGGAAAAAGAATTCAAAATAATTACTGTTGATGTTTCAGAAACAGGTCAGTATCTGGTTGAAGGCAGGGATGTTGCGGCAGATATTCTATTGGCGGCAATAAAACAGGCTTATCAGGAGAAAAAAGACGGTCTTCTTATAAAAGTAGCGCAGGAATCTACTCATGAAGCAGTAGTAAGAGTTATGGATGCCGCTCAGACAGCAGGAATAGCAAGCATTTCCGTAATTGAAAAATAAATTTTAAAGTAAAAAACTGAAAAGACATATCAAATTATAAAAAACATAAAAATATTTATTGCATTTTATTTTTATATTAAAATAAAATATTAATAATTAAAATAAAATAAATATTAAATTTATGGCGTATAAAAAGACTATAATTTTATTATTACCACGTCAGGGAGAATGGAAAAATGTCGTCTCAATCTAAAAATAATGGCATGCTTATTTTAGCAGTTCTTACTTTCTTATTTATCGTTTTATTTGATTTTATCAATAGCGGTAAGTATATTTTATCTGCTTTCTATATTGTTCCAATCTCACTTTTAGCCTGGCATTCAGGGAAGAAATACGCTATTCCTTTGGCATTTTTTTGTGCGGCGATGGGAGTATTAATAAGTTTTAAGGGCAATCAACATTCAGATGTTTATATATTTAATATGATTATTAATTGCGTAACATATTTCGGATTTGCCTATTCTATTTCAAAATTAAAAACTTTATTTGAAAATGAAAAATCTTTGGCAAGAATTGATTATTTAACAGGAATACCTAACTGGAAAGCTTTTTCTGAAACATTGGAAAGAGAAATCGAAAGGGCAAAAAGAGCTAAACAGACATTATCGCTTGCCTATATTGATTGCGACAATTTTAAGTATATAAACGATGAATTTGGACATAACGAAGGCAATAATGCTCTGCGAGTAATAGCATCTACGATGGAAAATAATATCAGAAAAACAGATTATGTCGCAAGAATAGGCGGAGATGAGTTTGTAGTTCTTTTAACCGGTGCGAATGCCAAGGATTCCTGTATAATAGTGGAAAAAATTAAAAATCTGCTTAATAAAGAAATGAAAAATAATAACTACCCTGTAACTTTTAGCATCGGGCTTTCGACCTTCGAAGATGTTCCAGATTCTGCAGAGGAAATGATTAAATTCTCTGATGTTTTGATGTACGAAGTAAAAAATACGTCAAAAGACTCTATCAGAAGCGAAGTTATTCCCAAAGACCCTATTTTTGCGCATATTTAAGATATTTATTCACCCATGACTTTGATTATAAGCCTTTTTCTGCGCTGTCCGTCAAATTCGGCGTAATAAACTTGCTGCCACGGACCTAAATCAAGCTTGCCGTTTGTTACAGGTACAATAACTTCATGCCCGATTAACAAACTTTTTAAATGGCTGTCCCCGTTGGTTTCTCCGGTGTAATGATGCTTGTAATCATCCTTGTATGGCGCAAGTTCCTCAAGCCATTTGTCAATATCCTGAATCAACCCGCTTTCTGCATCATTTATATAAACTCCAGCTGTAATATGCATAGCGGAAACAAGTATCATCCCTTCCTTGATGCCGCTTTTGTTGAGAATTTTATCAATTTCGCCTGTAATATTAATATATTCCCTGTGTTTTTGTGTGTTGAACCATAAATATTCTGTAAGGAATTTCATATTTAATCTCCTTTTCTTGAGCCTTGAAAAGTATCTCGCCTTTCAAGTTCTCTGTCAATAAGATTTAAAACCCTGAATTTTTCAGGCAGCCATTTAGGAGCTACAAGCATTTTTTTTAAGCCATTTCCTGCAAGCCTGTGAATTACAGTTTCCGGCGGCAAAATTTCCAGATAATCGCAAACTGTATCAACATAATCTTCCTCGGAAAGCGGAATAAATTCTTTTCTATGGTACATATTTTCAAGCTCTGTATCTTTTAACGCACATAATAAATGAATTTTTATCCCGTCAATGTTTAAAGCAGCAAGTACTTTAGCAGTTTGCAGCATTTCCTGCTTTGTTTCTCCGGGAAGACCAATTATTACATGAGCGCAAATTTTAATATTTTTTCCAAATTTTCTTGTCAATTCAATGGCTTTAATAAAATCTGCTGACGTATGTCCCCTGTTTATAAGTTTTAAAGTCTTATCATGAATTGATTGTAAGCCATATTCGATCCAAATCTCACGTCTATAATTTTGGATTGCTTCGCTTCGCTCGCAATGACAAAAGGCATAAGAATTAATTAATTTAATTTTTTCCTCATCCACGCAGTCAGGGCGAGTTCCTATAGAAAGTCCGACTATATCAGGATGGGAAACTGCTTCATCGTAACAGGCTTTAAGTTTTTCAACAGAAGCGTAAGTATTGCTGTAAGCCTGAAAATAAGAAATAAATTTTTCAGCTCCAAACCTGTCCTTGAGTTTTATTATACTTGTATTGAGCTGTTCGCTTATGGATAAGCTGGAAGAATGTGCCTGAGAAAAAGACCCTCCGTCTTCACAAAAAATACACCCGCCTTTGGATATTGCCCCATCCCTGTTGGGACAACCAAAACCGGCATCCAGCGTTACTTTATAAACTTTGCAATTAAAAATATCCTTTAAATACTGACTATATTGTCTGTATCTTTTAGCCATTAACCTGATCTTTTGGTGGCGGATAAACATAATGTTCGCCGCAACCAGGACACACAACTTCCTGCTGCTTGCCTTCTTCAAGTACGATAACTTCAAAAAGGGTTTTACATGATGAGGAATTGCATCTTATCGACCAGACAGGTCTTACTATTCTTGCCATAATTAAAATGAACCTTTCGTGTATTTTTTAATACAACTATTTTAACAGATTTATTTAGTTTTGTTCAACTTATTAAACCATTTGTTTGATCATGTCTGAAACCACCGGAAGTCTGCCTTGTTTCCCCATAAATGCAAACGAAGCAAGATAAATATAAATAACAATCAAACCAAATTGAACAATAGAATAATTAATTATTAAAGGGTATTGAACCAGATAATACACAATATTTGTTATAAAAGCTCCGAGGAAAGGTATAATTTGAATCACAGAAATAATAATGTTTAACAAAATGTTTGTTACATAAAGCAATATAGAAAGAAACAAAGCCTGAAAAATATGGTATTTGGCAAAAGATGACAATGGTTTTTTTCGTATATGAGATACAACAAGCCAGATAAATCCTATTAATCCACTGGTTAAATAGGAAAGTGCACTTAAAACTTTTTCTGACATATCTGCATAATTCCGGGAATTTTTGAATCCTCTGTAATTACTCATTTATTTTCCTCATCTCCAATTTTTTTAACAGCGGTTGCCGTATATTCTTCAATAGTTTCTGCATATAACAAGCTGATTTCTTTATTATCAGGCTCAATTTTACTGGCTGTTCTGTAACATTCTATTGCACTGCCAAGATCACCTCTTGAAGTATAAGTATTTCCCAGAGCAACGTATGCAATAGTATTTCTATCATCTATTGTAATTGCCTTTCTATAATATTCAATAGCTTCATTATAGCAGTTTTCTTCAACAAGGGTGTTTGCAAGTATTATATAAATTTTTGCATCATCGGGTTTAAGCAATATTGCTTTATGATAAAAATTAATGGCTTCTTTTGTGTTTCCTGATTCAGACTTGGAAATCCCATAGCATAAATAAGCCTTATAATAATCAGGAGCAATACTTATGGCTTTTTCGTAATATTTAAAAGCTTCTTCAAATTTATTTATCTCTGAATATGTATTTGCCAAACAGACAAATGATTTATAATCGGTTTTATCAATCTCTGAAGCTGTTAAGTATTCTTTTATGGCATTTTTAAAATCAAAAATTTCCTGATAAACGCTTGCGAGATTAACGTGATATTCAGGGTTTTCAGGATTGAGTTTTACAGCTTTTTTATAATTTTCTATAGCTTCATCATATTTGTGCAATTCCTGACAAATAAATCCTAATCCTGAATATATTTCAGCATTATATGGATTTAATTCCATTGCTTTTTTATAATTAATAACCGAATTGCTATAATTGCGGTTTTCAGCGTATATTCCGGCAAGATTTAAATATATAAGATAATTATCTGGATCAATATTTAGTGCAGTTTTAAGATGAGATTCTGCTTCTTTCAATTTACCGCTTGAAAACAAACGGGTCGCCAGGGTAATTAAATCATAGGATTCCAGATTTTCAGATTCCATGATAATTTCCTGTTTTTATCCTTCAAAAATATATTGAATTAAAGCGTTTTCTCTGGATTTTTTAACTGCTTGAGCCAGCATTCTCTGATGAAAAGCACAATTGCCGGTAATTCTTCTAGGAATAATTTTCCCTCTTTCGGTCAGGTATCTTTTTAACCTGATTGTGTCTTTGTAATCAACGCTGTCCATCTTGTCTGCGCAAAAATTGCAGGGTTTAAATTTTCTTCTGTCTCTTGAAATCATGTTTATTTAATTACCTTTCTAATTATTTCATCCACCTGTCATTCTGAGGGCTTTAGTCCGAAGAATCTGG
>DYOT01000036.1:1963-9279 GCA_020720345.1 Candidatus Caenarcanum sp. | reverse complement strand
ACTGTAAATAAAAGTATTCAATTTTACTTAAAATTGGTTTAAAATATATGTAATACATAAAAATCAGGGTTTTAACCATGAGCGTTCCTAAAGAAAAATTGAATAAACTCTTAAACGAACTTGACGAAAACGATGTTTGCAAAGTTATTGATTTTGCTGAATCTTTAAAAAAACACAGAGAAAAAAAATTAAAACCGTCTGACTTTAGAGGAATATGGAAAGACAAAAACCTTGACGTGGAAAAAATTTGTAAAGAATTAAGAGACGAATGGGACAGAAATATCTTATAGACACAAATATTATAATATATGAATTCCAGGACAATTTTCCGCCTGAATGTGTTGAAATAGTTGATAATATTTTTGATAATTCTTTTAATATTTCGATTATTTCTGAAATTGAATTTTTAGGCTGGAAAGGATTTTCTAAAAAGGATTTGAAAGAAGCGGGAAATTTTTTAGGATTTGCATATATTCATCCTTTAAATTCGGAAATAAAAGATATAGCAATTAAAATAAAACAACAATATAATGTAAAGCTAGGTGATTCAATAATTGCAGCAACAGCAATTCACTATGGCTATACTTTGATTACAAGAAATTCTAAAGATTTTGAAAAGATAAAGAATTTAAAACTATATAATCCTTTTAAAAATTAAAATAAGCCTATGAAACGAGTGGAAAAAAATTAAATGAAAAATCTATTTAAATTTTGGGAAAACAAACTTTTCAGACAGGTTTCATATTTTTTATTAATAATTTTGATTATTTTGTTTTTAGGACGACTGGGGCACAAATTTTACAATATTGAGCAGTTTTTTGAAGCTTATGAGCTTAAAACCTACGACTTAAGGCTTAATATGGCAGGTAAAGAAAAACAGGTTAATCCTAATATTATAATAGTCAGCATAGATAACGTAAGTCTTGAAGTCCTTCAGGAAGAACTTGGGAGATGGCCATGGAGCAGGGATGTTTATGCAAAAATAATAAATTATCTTAATAAAAACGATGCGGCTATTTTGAATTTTGACCTTAAATTTGTTGGGGCTCAAAAAGGATTTGAAAATAAAGATAACGAGCTGGCAAATGCAATAAAAAAATACGACAATGCCTATGTTTCTATGGATTTTGATAATATATCAGATGAAGATATCAGGACAAATAATGCGCCTGATTTGCCCGATATATTAAAAGCAAACCTCGAAAACCACAGTAAAAGCATAAATTTTGAAAATTCTAATTTTAATTACTGCAATTTAATTCTTGAGAGCCTAATTAAAAATACTAAAAATATCGGAATTATAAATTTTATGAGGGATGATGACGGCGTTTCCCGAAGAAGTCCGACTTTTTTCAAATATAAAGATAATTATTATCCATATATGCCGTTAAAACTGGCTTCTGACTATATTGCAAAAAATGAAAAAATTAAAATAGATAAATATGTAATAAACGAAAAAAATCAGCTTATATTCGGCAATAAAATAATCCAGCTTGATGATCAGGGCTTTATGATTATCAACTGGAATGATATAGAAAATAAATTTATTAATGTTCCTTTCTGGAAGATTTATAAATCAATGGAAAACGAAAAAAAGGGCTTGCCGCCGGTACAGCCTTTAGAAAAAGGGGATTTTAAAAATAAAATTATATTTATTGGCGCAACGGCAACATCTCTCTATGATATAAAAACCACTCCGGTAAATCGTGTTTATCCGGGTGTTGAAATACAGGCAACAGTGTTTAACAATATTATGAAAAATAATTTTATTAAACGAATGGGAAGCACCGTTAATCTTGGAATTTGCATCCTTTTGGGCATTTTAATAGCTATAACAGTCATAAAAATTAATGAGCCTTTTATTTCAACATTGATTTCAATAGGCATTCTGGCTTCTTACATTATTTTTGCGTCGATTATGCTTAATCAATATAACTTATGGTTCGATATACTCCCTCAGTTTATATTTGTAATTCTTACATTTACCTTTATGTTTATTGTCAAATACCTGCTTAAATCAAAGGATTTTGAATATACCTACAGGCTTGCGACAACAGATGGGCTTACAAATCTTTATAACCACAGATATTTTCAGGAGCATCTGGCTAAATGTATGGAAAAAGCAAATAAAAATAATACACGTTTTGCTGTAATTCTTATTGATATTGATTTTTTCAAAAAATTTAACGATACATACGGGCATCAGGCAGGAGATGAAGTCTTAAGACAGGTGGGACAAACACTCAGAAAAGCTGTTAAGTCCAATGACCTTGTTGCAAGGTACGGCGGAGAAGAAATGGTAATAGTTGTAGATAAGGTTCATACTGAGGCAGCAATGAAAGTAGCAAACAGAATTTGTAAAAGGGTAGCAGATAAGAAATTTGAGCTTTCAGACGGTGTTTCTGTAAATGTTACAATAAGTTTGGGAGTTTCAACCTATCCGATTGACGGAAAAACTTCAACAGAACTTATAGAATTTGCTGATCAGGGCTTGTACAGAGCAAAGCATAACGGAAGAAACCAGGTGGGCTCTTTGCCGGAAATTAAGATAATAACAGCTGAATAATAAATTTTTTAAATTTATTATATTTATTGCCGATTTTTGCTTTAATTTTTCTGCCCAAAACAAGAATTTCCCCTGTTAATTCAAGCAGTTTATAATAAATTCTTTTTATTATTCCTTTATTTTCTTCTTCTTCGTGGTTTTGCTGTTTTTCTTCCCCGTCTTTTAGCTGTTTTTCCCTGTTGTGTTCTCTTTGATGCATAGAAGTATCAATTTTGTCAGTCATTAAAAAAGGCTTAATAATAAGTTTTTTAAAGGTATCAGAAAGAGCATCCTTGATGTCTTTTTCTTTTTCCCCAAAATAAGCTGCAAGCTTGTCAGTAAGATCAATGAATTCAAGCCTTGTCTGGTTTATATTTTGTGTAAAGGGATAATTAGAAATAAATTTTACAGAGGTATATTCCGTCATAGAAACTTTTGGAGCAATTTCAGGCGTTACTGTGTGTTTAAAGACATCAGTTACGGCAGGTCTTATCGCAGGTTCTTTTGTCGCTAATTCACGCACAACATTAGAACGCGCGTGATTTGCAGAAATATTTTCGCTAATCACGTCAGCAGTTTTGCTTGGCAATTTTCCGGCGGGAGAAATTTCAGGTACAGACATAAAATCCCAATACTACGTTACCTTCCTCAATAGCAAGATTATATTATGATACAACTTTCGCAAACATAGTCAACTAATTTTACAGTTCATCTTTAAGGATTATTGGATTGCAAGAAATAAATTAGTAAAATATTAATAAATTCAGGAGAAATTTTTTTGAACAAGGACAAAGACTATTACAAAATACTTGGAATTAATGCTTCCGCTGACAAAAAGGAAATAAAATCAGCTTATAGAACCCTTGCGAGAAAATATCACCCTGACATAAATCAGGGAAACCGACTCAGCGAAGAAAAATTTAAGGAAATAGGCGAAGCTTATTCTATATTGGGCGATGATGCCAAAAAAGCGCAATATGATATTTTGAGAGGGCTAACGCAAAAAAAGCCTAATACAAGTGAACAAGCTAAAAAACAGGCCTCAGAAGCATATTCAGAAAAGAAAAAACCGGATGAAAAAAAGAAAAATGAACCTGAAAAACACCCTTTTGGTGATGCATTTTCAGGATTTATGGATAAAATTTTTGAAAAACCGGAATCCAAAGAACCCCAAAAACAGCAGCAGGATAAAAAACCCCAACCTGTAAAGGGTGAAGATATAACAACAAACGTAAGCATTACTGTAGTTGAAGCCCATAACGGTACAGTAAGAAAGATAAACATTCTCCATACCGAAATTTGTCCCAAATGCAAAGGCAAAAGGCATTTTAATGGAGGTACATGTGCTATTTGTAAGGGAAATGGTGAAATTTCAAACCATAAGAAACTTTCCGTTAAAATTCCGCCAAATGTCAGCGCAGGGACAAAAATAAGAATAGCAGGAGAGGGCAATAGGGGGCAAAATGGCGGCGCAAACGGCGATCTTTTTCTCGTTGTAAATATAATTAAAAATTCTATTTTTGAATTTGAAAACCTTAACGTGCTGTGTGAAATCCCTATAACTCCATCAGAAGCGGCATTAGGTGCAGAAATTATTATTCCGACTATTGACGGTCATATAAATATGAAAATTCCTTCTGAAACTCATTCAGGACAAAAATTTCGCCTTGCAGGAGAAGGAATTCCAGATTCAAATACAGCCAAAAGGGGCGACCAGCTTGTAACAGTAAAAATTGAAATCCCTCCTGGTCTTACAAATAAAGAAAAAGAACTTTATCAGGAACTTGCAAAAATCAGGAAGTTTAATCCAAGAGAAAATATTGTTTTTGAGAAAAATTTATAAATGAAAATGCAAAAAACCGCTAACATAATAGAAATATTTTCTTCAGTTCAGGGCGAAGGACCTTATGTCGGCTACCGACAAATTTTCATAAGGTTTTCCGGCTGCAATCTTGCCTGTGATTATTGTGATACTGATTTTCAACCGCAAGAACTTTGTAATCTGCAATCAATTAAAATTAAAAACCCTGTTTCTGTCGAAAAGCTTTTAGAAGCAGTTTCAGATGTGATGAAAATTCCACATCAGGCAATAAGCCTGACAGGAGGAGAGCCGCTTTTAAACACTGCATTTTTACTGGAATTTCTACCCGAATTCCGTGATAAATTTCCTGAAACTAAAATCTATCTGGAAACAAACGGAACTCTTTTTGAAGAGCTGAAAAAAATAATTGATTATACAGACATAATTTCTATGGATTTGAAACTAAAATCATCGACAGGCAGTGAATTTTTGTATGAACAACATAAGAAATTTATCGAAATAGCCTTGAATAACAATAAAGAAATTTTTGCAAAAGCAGTAATTACGGACAAAATTTCTGATGAGGAAATCAAAGAAATAGCAGGATTATTAAACAGTTTTGGGGTGGAAGTTCCCCTTGTTTTGCAGCCGGTAACATTATCAGCCCCAACTTCTTGCAGCCAATTGCTAAAAATTCAGGCTAAATTTCTCGAGAAACTGCCTGATACAAGGATAATTCCGCAGGTGCACAGGTTTTTGGGTTTATTATAAAGAGGCAAAAACGATGAAACAATTAAAAATAAAACTAAATGGAGAAGAAAAACAGGTTGCTGAAGGAACAACAGTGCAGAACCTTATTGACGAAATCAACATAAAAAGCACTTTGTTTGTTGTTGAAAAAAATATGGAAATTATACCAAAAGAGAAATATGCGATTTTGGAAGTTTTGGAAGATGATGTATTAGAAATAGTCGGTTTTTTCGGAGGCGGGTAGCATATTTTATAGCCGTTTCGGCAGATTTAATTTTCGGCATTTTTATTTAGGGAAAAAATCGGGTAATTGTATATTTATAATTGACGAATTTTATCTTATACCCGACATAAGCGAATCAAAAACAGCCTGCGGGCTTACGTAGTTTAACAGTTTATCCTGTGCGTCCTGAATTTTCTTTATATTTTCTATAATTTTTATGCATGCAATTTTGTTTTCAGCGTTTCTTCTAAGAAGAAGACGCATGTATTCCAGCAAAATATTTAGTAAATCTTCGCCCTTGCAGGAATTTTCCTTTGCTGTCTCAATAAGCTTTTCAGAAAGTTCCAACGCATTTTTATAATTTTCAGGCGGAAAATCCCTGAAAAAATCTTCTAGAATGTTTAAATCAGGCAAATCTCTGCTTTTAGAAAGAACAGGTATTGTTTGCGCACGGGAAACAATGGTTTCAATCATATCTTCCCTGTCTTTTGTGAGAAAAAAGAAAGTTATATTTGCTGAAGGTTCTTCTATTGTTTTCAATAAGGCATTTGCAGGCTCAGAATGTAGAATTTTACGAGTTAAAGGCAATGGCGCCCATCCTGTTTTCTCGTTTTCAACAGCATTTGTAAATATAATTACCCTGTGATACGGGGAAGCTATGGACAGAGCCTGTTTTAAATACCTTGCCTGAGCGATGGTAATTTTGGTTTTCTCTTCTTCTCCCTTGTTTCCGTATAAATAATCAATAGGAGAAATTGTTATAACGGCTGGATGGGTTTTCTGGTCTATCCATGAACAATTTACACAGGTGCATGTTTCTTCATGATTATTGTCGTGCGGTTGTTTCTGGCAGTTTAGAATTTTTGCAATACTGAGCGCAAGATTGTACTGAGCCTTTATATCACTGCCTGTAAACATAAATGCATGGTTTAATTTGCGGTTTTCCGGGCTTAATGCCGATTCAAAAAACCGTGTTGCAAAGAGCTGTTCTGTTTTTAGCTTTTGGTTGAACATATTTATCCCATGATTAATAATTCCATAGCTTCTTCCGGCGGAAGCGTGCCTTTTTTTATTTTATATTCCGTCTGGACTGCCTTTTCACGCAGCTCAATCAGTCTTTCTTCGGAAACATTTTTTAGCTTTTCCAAATCTTTTTCCACAGTAAATTTTGGCGAATTTACCATCTTTGAAATATCAAAAGCATTATGCTTTTTAGACAGAATAATTATTTTTAACCAGCGCCTTGTCATTGTTTGTATTGTCGCAAGTATTTTTAAAGGATTATTCCTGTCAAAAAGCTTATGAAGCTCTTTTATTGCTTCTATTTTCTGCCCTTTAATCAGGAAATCAATTAGTATAAAAATATTTTCACTTGTGGAAACAATATCAGACAGGTCATTTGTTGTGATTTGATTCTTAGGATGAACGGCTGTTTTAAGTTTTTCCAGCTCAATATCAAGCTTTCTGAGTTCCATTCCAACGCTTGAAAAGAGAATTGCCGCAGAATCCTTTGAAATTTTTAGCGATTTGGATGCGGCCTGTTTTATTATCCACTCAACAACTTTGTAGTCTTCATAAAACTTGTAAGCAGGAAATTCTTGAACTTTCCCGACTTTTTGAACTAATTTTGTCAGTTTTATAACGCTGTCGACTTTTTTACCGCTGTCTCTCGGAATTGGGCAGACAAAAAGCAAATGGACTCTATCATTTAAATTTTCAATGACCTGTAAAAGCCTTTGCATATCACTATCAGAAGAATTAACTTTCTTATTTCCTCTTAAAAACAGTGTTGTAGCCTTAACTTCAACAAACAAATTCCCGAACATCATAGGAAGAGTTTGTAATGTTTCTATTAATTCAGCTATATCAGGCTCATCAAGTTTTTTATGGTTTAGGGACACAAAATTTTCGTCGAGAGTATTATTTCTAAGCTCCCGAACTGCCTTTTCAAGATTAAAATCTTCTTCACCCCAGTAAAGATACGCCGGCATAATTTT
>DYOT01000036.1:0-1863 GCA_020720345.1 Candidatus Caenarcanum sp. | reverse complement strand
TAAGGGAAAAATAATCTATGGCATCAGACCCGTATAATAATATTGATCAGGAACTTCACGAAACAATAATAAAATCCGAAAAAGAATCCGAAGTTGAATCTAGTCATGTAATAAAAGAAAAAGCTGTTTGGAGAGCTTTATTTGCAAACCTTGGTATTGCTATAATAAAACTTGTTTGCTGGTACGTCAGCAAAAGTTCTGCAATGCTTTCAGAATCGGTGCACTCGGCAGCAGATGCATTCAACAGTGTTTGCCTGATAGTGGGCTTGAAAAGAGGAAGCAAACCGGCAGATAAGTTTCATCCTTTTGGCTACGGGCTTGAAGCCAACATATGGGCAATTTTTGCCTGTATATTTATGCTGATAGGTACTGTAATTTCGCTTTATAAAGGTGGGACAAAACTTTTTATCAGCTATAACAGTGAACTTGATTTAATTAATAATTACAATTTTATTGCCATAACGCTTGTTATAAGTATTTTATTTGAAATGTGGGCTGTTTCAAGCGCAAGCCATGCAGTGGTTTCAGAAGCCGAAATTTCTGCTAAAGGCAACTTTGATGCGTTTATAAAATCCATAAAACACATAAATCAAATAAAAAGTCCCACTACAAAGTTTGTCTGGTATGAGGATACAGCTGCGCTAGCGGGCGTAATTGTCGCTCTTGTTGCCCTGACCATATCAAAATTCTTTGTACCGACAGAATCTGCACATATTCCTGATGCTATAGCATCAATAATTATAGGTTTTATGCTTCTGGGTCTTGCTATTTATCTTTTAAGATACAACGTGAATTTCCTGACAGGAAGTGCCGCTAAACCTGATATAGAAGCAAGCATAAAACATATTGCTGAAAATACAACAGGTGTTTCCAACGTTATTGATCTTAAAACAATGGATATGGGCTCTTCAGGACTTATTATTAATATGGGGATAGAAGTAGATCCGGAAATTCAGGTTAAGGAGGCAGATGATATTGCGGACAAGCTTGAATATAAGTTGAAAGAAAAGATTAAAAATATTTCCCACATTACAATAGAAGTGCAGGCAAGCGATGCTGAGGATGACTGGAAAGACAGATTCCGTGAATTAATCCAAAAAGGCAAGGATATAGGGTCTTTAACCCCAAAAGAAGCCAACATGCTCTCTAAATTCTTTGATTTTACTGATACAGTCGTCTATGAAATCATGGTGCCAAGAACGGATGTAATTTTTGTGGATGCTGAAGCTTCTATTGACGAGCTTATAGATAAAATTATTTCTTCAGGGCATACAAGGATTCCTGTATATGAAGAAAATCCCGATAATATTATCGGGATTGTTAATGCAAAAGACGTTTTGAAAGCCATAAAAAACTGTGAAGACAAGAACAGTATTTTAATAAAAGACATAATAAGAGAAATTTCAATTGTTCCTGAAAACAAGTCCATAAGCAGTATGCTGAATGAATTCAACCTCAATAAATCACAAATAGCTGCCGTAGTAGATGAACATGGCGGAGTGGCAGGAATTGTTACGGTAGAAGACGTTCTCGAAGAAATAGTCGGTGAAATTTGGGATGAATATGACGTTCAGATACCTGAAATTGTCAAAATTGACGACAAAACAATAAGTGTGTATTCCAAAATGAACATCTATGACTTAAATGAAAGATTTGAGCTTGATCTTCCTACAGAGGACTTCCAGACACTCGGCGGATACATATTCGGGCTTCTTGGAAGAGAGCCTGAAATTGGCGATGAAGTTGAAGCAAATGATATAAAAATGCAAGTTGAAAACATGGACGGTCATAAAATCGTCAGGGCAATTTTAATAAAAGAAGACGGCTTTGTCGACAAACTTGCCTCTGAAGAAGAGTAAAAAA
>DYOT01000035.1 GCA_020720345.1 Candidatus Caenarcanum sp. | reverse complement strand
ATAATTAAATTGTAGAGTATCATTTTAAATGATTAATAAAACTAAAAGGGTTATAATGGATATTAAAAAAGAAATCAGGAAACTTTTAATTGAAAAAGGCGTAAATATGACTGATTTAGTCAATCTCTTAAACGAAAAATCAGGAAAACAGGATAGCCTACAAAATTTATCAGGAAAATTAAACAGAAATTCACTTAAATTTAAAGAAGTCGAAGAAATACTTGACGTAATCGGTTATGAATTTCAAATAATTTCAAAAAAAGAGGCTTAAAATGTCTGAAATTGATTTAAAACTAAAAGAAATAGACAATTTAAAAGCCGAATTGGATAGTTTAAGACCTTTAGCTGATTTACAGGTTAAAAGTCTTAAGAATTACTATGATATTGAGCTTACATATAATTCAAATGCCATAGAAGGCAGTACGATTGATTATAACGAAACAAAGATAATCCTGCTTGACGGAATAACCATCGGCGGAAAATCTACCAGAGAACATCTTGAAACTATCAATCATAAAGAAGCTATAGACTATATTGAAGAAATAGCAAAGCAGGAAACAAAAGAAATAAAACGTGTTGACGTGCTTGGTATCCATAGGATTATATTAACCGTGATCGACACGCAAAATGCCGGAAAATACAGGGCTTATGAGGTCTATGTTAATAAAGGCGACGGAAGCCGCTTTTACTTCCCGAATCCTGCACAAGTGCCGAACTTAATGGATGATTTCTTTTTCTGGTTGAAAGAAAATTCCGGCATGCACCCAGTTCTATTGGCAGCTGAAGCTCATTACAGATTTGTTTCAATACATCCTTTCATTGATGGTAATGGCAGGACTGCAAGGCTTTTAATGAATTTAATATTAATCCAAAACGGCTATACACCGGCAGTTATAAAAATGGCAGATAGAAAAAAATATATCGAGGCAATAGAAGCAGCCAGAGAAAAAGAAATGACGGACTTTTATAATCTGATTCTTGATGCTGAAAAAGAAAGCCTTGAAGTTTATCTGGAAACTATCAAGAAAAATGTTATTTGGAAGTAAAACACTCAAAACACTAGCAATTCGAGTTATTTAGAATTCAGACCTACCTGCTTTGCATTGGGCAGGACAAACCAGAACTTGCTTCCTTTTCCTTTTTCAGAGTCAAAATCAATCTGCCCTTTGTGCATTTCAACAAGTTTTTTGGTTAAGGCTAAGCCTAATCCGCTGCCTTCCTGTTTTTTTGTATAAGAGGAGTCAAGTTGAGTGAATTTTTGGAAAATTTTGTTTTTATCCTTAGCTGAAATGCCTATTCCTGTGTCTTTTATTTCTATTTTCAGGTTGTTATTGTAAAAAACTGAATCGATTAAAATTTCCCCATCATCTTCTGTGAATTTAATCGCATTGTTTAGAAGATTGTACATAATCTGTTTAAACCGAATTATATCAGCATTAATTATTATATTTTCCGCAAGATTTTCTTTTATTGAAATATTTTTTTTCGTTGATATGTCTTTTAAAATAGAAACTGTTTCTGAAATTGCAAGATTTGCATCAAAAAATTCATAATTAAGATTAATATTGCCGGATTCAATTTTTGAATGGTCAAGAATATCATTGACAAGGCTTAAGAGATGAGAGCCGCTTATGAATATATTTTCCAGGAATTTTTTTTGTTTTTCGTTTAAATCTCCAAAATTTTCGCTTAAAAGCATGTCAGAAAAACCAATAATTGCATTTAAAGGGGTTCTGAATTCATGAGACATGTTTGCCAGAAACGCGCTCTTTAATTTTGTTGTTTCCTGAACTTTTGTGTAGAGAAGAGCTTGTCGAATCGCAATTGCAATCTGGCTTCCGGTATCATGAAGAATTTCTATATGGTTGTTTTCCCATTTCCTTTTGTAATTAATCTGGCTAACCGATAGCGCGCCCAGAATTTCACCCTGATGAACCAGCGGAAGAATTATAAATGATTTTAATTTGCTAGCGCCAATAAAAATTTTATTTTTTTCACTTAAATCTTCTTCTATAGCAGCTTCTTCACAATTATTTATAATTAAGGGATTTTTATTTATAAATAATTCTTCATGCCAACTTTTAGGCAATTCTGACAATTCTGATAATAAATGATCATTAAAATTAAAAATACTGGGTATGTTTTCATTTATTCTAAATTCATTTTTGACGCAAAATTTTTCCGTATTTCTGTCATAAAGGGCTACGAAACACCTGTCAACATATAAAAGCCTGCCTATTTGCTCTACTGTCTTTTCCAGAACTTCATCGAGGTCAAGCGATTCTCTTATGCTGTTTACAATCCATCTTACAAGTCTTTCTTTTTCCTGCTGCTCAAAAATTTTATTAATATATTCTGTAAGTTCTTTATGGTCTTTATGTACAGCAACGAGTTTTTGGTTTTTGTAAATTTGATTTATTGATTCTTTTTCTTTTTCTTCAAGGCTTTCATTTATATATCCTGATTCGTTGTTATTATTTTCAAGGATGAAATCAAGATACCTTATTTTGCCAAAAACAGTTTTTAAAGAACTAATTTTTGACTTTTCGGGTTTTGAAGAATTTAGTTTTATTTTAATTTTTTTAAACATATTTTAACAAAATTTAATAATACTTATATCCTAATAATATCCTAATAATTTTGCGACTATACTAATTATAGTTGAGAATACTTATAGAAATGTAAGTATAAAAACTCAGACTACACTTATATAAACAATATTTTAATCTAAAGTGAAAATATATGTTGGTATTTCGTCAATAAGTTAAGTTTTGTATCAACTGGTATATACTAAAGAGCATTTTTTCATTTGTTAATTGTTTCATATAAGAGGAAGGGCTGGACAAAAAATATACTGATCCATGGGACTATAGCTAAAAAGGAATCTTGGTTGTTATGTCTGTGATTGCGTCAAATATTAACGATAAACAAATTTATCCTCTTGAGCGAAAGAGGATGAGTGCAGCAAGTGTAAATTATAATCAGAGATTCAGTTCTGCAAACCAGAATAAAACATTTAGAGAACCCTTAAACGCATCTATATCAAATAAACAGATTGCATTTAAGGGTTCTCCAGTTGAAGAATTCCTTAATGGCAGCGATTCGATACTGGGCAAATATCTTCTTGAGGGAAATGGGAAATCAGGTGAAGATGCCATAAAAGGAATACTATATTATTATCCGAATCCTGAGAAAAATACGCTTGTATATTCGATAAAGGCGGGTGCTGAAAAAATATACAAAATCAGGGGCAAAGATGTTTCAATTCTTGATGAAGGTGTTCGTGCCAGCATGCCTATTTGGGACAATTTAAAAAAGGGAATAACTGATCTGCCAATGTTTTTCGTCAATACAACAAGAGGCTTTTTTGACGGGGAGTTTAAGAAGAGTCAGGCAGAAAAGAAAGAAAAAATAAAAGCCCGTGACCACCTTTTAGGTTTATGGATGCATATTAAAAAACATGCGGACGAATTTGAAAAAGCAGTATCAGGCGACAACCGTAAAAAACTTAAAGAAATTCTTAAAGATGAAAATTTCAACAAAGATGCCCTTGTACAATTTTTTGCAGAGCAAAAACTTGGAAAATTTTATTTCAAGAGAAATGACTCTTATGAAGGACTGCTGTCAAAGGGAAAACTTATTAAAGCTTTCAGGAAAGTGGTAACAGAAGATAAATCTCTTGAAGGATTTAAGGCAAAATATGTAAGATATGCGGTTAATAAAACCATAGTTGATAAGGAAGGTTCACATCTTCCCCGCTTTAGCAACAGCAGTGTCCAGGTGGTAGCAAGAATTATTACGGGAATTATTCCTGCCTGGTTTATTGCGAATGACTTTTATAATTTAAAAATTCAAAATTCTGATAAAAAAGATAAAGCTAAAGACGAATGGAGTTCAAAATTCAAACAGGAATCCAGCAGGGTTGGGATTGAAGCTTATCAGTCATATATTATAAATTCAACTTTTGAAAGACTGGTAAATAAATCGCTTCCTGCTTCTGTTATATTAAATATTTCCAGCATAGCAAGTTCAAACGTCCTTAGCAGGCTGTTTACAGGGAGACCTATTTTGCCGGTGGATGTTAATGCAGCAGTAAAATTAAGAGAAGAACATGAAAATAAAAAAGCGCATAAAGCTTCAGCTCCTGCTTTCGGAGCAAATTCTGGCGGAATAATGAGTGGCATAAGAAATTATTTTAAAAAGCTCGATAAACAATTTGCAGCAGCATGTCCTGCTAAAATGCCTATTAAAGAATTTGAAGAAGCTTATATGAAAGTACGCGAGCTTGAAAAAAATGACGCTCGTAAGATGCTAAAAATCGTTGTAATAGAGATGGGTCTTACTGTTGACAAATCAGAAAGACTAAATTTGCAACACATAAAAGAAGCGGCTGCAAAAAAATCCGGCAAGGATAAAGATAAGGTTATTGTCGGCACAAACTGGGTTTACAGATATTCAAAAAACCTGTTAAATTTTGTTAAACTGCCATTTGAAATTGTCGGAGACCTTGGAAGGTTTGCACTAAATATTGGAAGGAAAATTATTGGTAAAACGCCTGTAACTAAACAAAAAGAAAGTTGTTTTTATCCCGAGCTGTTTGTTAAAAACATTATCAAATGGGCTAATGATGCGCATTCTACGCACAAAAACAATTTAGACGAAGCAAAAAAAATGTATGGCGGTAATAAAAACTTTTTTGGTCCGAAAATTATGAGTTATGGCACAGACAAACTTAGCACAGCAATGAAGCTTACAGGCTTTACAACAGTTCCTTTCCTTGCTGTAGATGCTTATAACGTTACCCTTGGAGAAACACAAGATAAGGATAATTCAAGAGAACAGACCAAACAGAGGATTCTTCAGGATTCTACAAGACAGGGAGTTTCATACTGGATTACAAATGGCTTTAATAAACTGTTTAAGGCTTTTTCAAATGCTTCACTTTATGGAAGTGCAGGTGTTCTTGGAGTACAGGCATTAGTATATGAATCCGTTACAAGAAAGCTTGTTGGGCAGCCTTTAGTCCCGGTAAGTCACGAAAAAATGGTTGAAATTGAATCTAAAAGATCAAAAAGTAAAAACTGGATTGTAAAAGCTATGTGCAGCAAAATAAAAACCGCAGATAATGTTAAGCAGTCATCTTTAGCAGTGCAGTCTTTGAAACCGGCAAGTTTACCGGGATTAAACACAGAGCTGAAGTTTGCCAACAATTCACAAGTTTCTGATTTATACAAGCAGTTTTCCGGTAGTTTGAATTAGCCAATTAGTAGCACTGTCATTGCGAGGAGGTGCTTTGCGCCGACGTGGCAATCCAAATTTATTTTTTTAGATTGCTTCGCTTTGCTCGCAATGACAAAAGAAGACTTGAAAAATCCTATAAATCAGGTGTAAGGATGTCTTTTATGTCTTCAAAAGTAATGGACTGACCGATATCTCTCTGCGTGGAAATTACTGTATCGAGAAGATTTCTCTTTTTTTCCTTAAGCTTCATAATTTTTTCTTCAACAGAGCCTTTAGTTATAAGCCTGTAAACAAAGACATTTTTGGTCTGACCAATCCTGTGAGCCCTGTCTGTTGCCTGATCTTCCACGGCAGGATTCCACCATGGATCATAATGGATTACATAATCGGCTCCGGTAAGGTTTAAACCCGTTCCCCCTGCTTTTAAACTTATAAGAAATACAGGTATTGACGTGTTATTGTTAAAATTATTTACAGCTTTTTGCCTGTCTTTTGTTTCTCCCGTGAGGTATTCATATTTTATGCCGGCTTCTTCAAACCAGGCTTTAATAATATCAAGCATCTGGACAAACTGGCTGAATAAAAGAATT
This sequence comes from Candidatus Caenarcanum sp., assembly GCA_020720345.1. Lineage (GTDB taxonomy): Bacteria > Cyanobacteriota > Vampirovibrionia > Gastranaerophilales > UBA9971 > DYOT01. Next base: position 3,602 of record DYOT01000035.1, on the reverse strand, counting down.
CTGTGCCCTTCGCTAATAATTTCTTCCAGCATTTCTTTGAAGTGTTCAAATTTGCCGGATTCGTTAACGCCTCTTTCACCTGTTTTATCGTAAAGTCTTGGATGACAGCAAATCTGTCTTAAACGCAGCAGTGCAGAGAATACAGACATTTTGTTCTTTTTAAAGCCGTCCGCCCCAATCTTTTCAAAGATTTCCTGTCTTGTGCTGTCAAGCACATCAAGATAAAAATCCCTTTGATCAGGTGTCATTTTACAGTAAGCAATGTTTTCAATTTTATCAGGAAGATCTTTTGCAATATCCCGCTTCATACGTCTTAGTATAAACGGATAAACCTGTTTTTTAAGGCGTGATTCCACTGTTTTATCGCCTTTTTCTTGAATAGGCACAGCATATCTGTAATTAAATTCATTTAAGTCATATAAAAATCCCGGCATGAGGTAATCAAACACCGACCATAGCTCAGAAAGCCTGTTTTCTATGGGAGTACCGGATAAAGCCAGCCTGTGAAGCCCATTGAGCTGCTTTGCGGACTGAGCGGTTATAGAGCCGTAATTTTTAATATTCTGGGACTCATCAAGAATAATAGTCCTGAATTCAATTTTTTTAAGCTCTTCTATATCTCTTCTTAGAAGCGCATAGCTTGTTATAACAACATCATAGTCTTTTATTTTTTTGAAATAATCTTTTCTTGCAGAGCCTGTAAGGTTTAAACATTTTAAGCCGGCGGCAAATTTTTCAATTTCAGCTTCCCAGTTAAATACAACCGAAGTTGGGCAAATTACAAGGTTAGGAATGCTTCCATCCTCTTCTTTTGCTTTTTGTATAAGGGTTAAAGCCTGTAATGTTTTCCCGAGTCCCATATCATCGGCAAGAATACCGTTTAAGCCGAATGAATACAAAAACCAGAGCCAGCTGAACCCTTTTCTTTGATATTCACGAAATTCTGCTTTTATGCCGGACGGCAGAGAGATTTCCTCCATAGAATTGAAGTTGCTTATTTTATCCCAGAAAATTTCAAACTTCTTGCTCATTGTGGCAACAGTTCCCTGTTCGGTTAATTCAGCAACAATTCCTGCCCTGAAAGTCTTAATTTCCCATTTCCCCATGGGGTTTTTAACAGCATCAACTATTGAAAGGCTTTTGTTTATCATTATCAGCCTATTTATGGGGATTTCAATATTACCTATATTTTCAAAATAGAAGTATTTTTGCCCCTGCTGATAAAACTGTTGAATTTCCTCAAATTCTATACGGTTATCACCAATAGTGCAGTACAATTCCATTTCAAAACTGTCGGAATTTTCTGAAAAATCAATATCCGCATTAATAATAAGAGGACTTTGAGATATTTTAAATTCAGACAGTTCTTCCGGTTCAATTTTTTTCCAGTTTTCACCTGCGTTTGGAAAGAGATAATTATAAAAATCAATAGCGTTATCGCCTTCTATAATAAGGTTATTTGTTTGCATAGGTGAGAACCTGCTCTGTAAAAGCTGTTTATAAGCCAGTTCTTCAAGGTCAAGGTTTCTTTTTATCCAGTAAATAATATTTTCTTCAGGTTTTTTTACGGTTACATACGGAGTTTTTTCGGCAAGTTTTCCGTACGGGACAATAGTTCCGTCATATTCAAACTCAAGTGAAGCTTTAAGCTGGTTATTCTCTACTTGGTTACCGGCATTAAACGGCGTTTCAGTCGAAGGCTCATCGCCTCCGCCTTTCAGCCTCTGCCGGTAATCCGCCTTTTCAAGAGTAATAACGTTTATAGGTTTTTTGTGAAGAAGATCAAGATTATCAAGAGTATCGTAAACTTCAACAGTCATTAGTTTTTTAAGGTTTGGCAACTCTTCATAAACAAATTTCCCGCCATCAGCATCTCTTATGTCTGTAAAAGTGCTTTTGGTAAGATGTCCGGGCAATTTTGACAATGCTGTATCAAGAGGAAAAACAAGGTTTTTATACTTGCCCCATTTTACAAATTTGGCAAAATAAAAGACTTCTTCTATGGGCAAAATATCTTCAGGCACATACCTATGCCAGTGGAGCGCCAATAAAACGTTACCCACCATAGAAACATTGACTTTAAGCACAAGTTTCCATGGTTCGCTTAGGAACAGCAGTCTTTTTTCAGTTTCACTGTCAATAACTTCCTCAGCCTGTGCAAGATAAGACATTAAGCCCTCGAGTTTATTAAAGGGAATATTAAACCAGACAACGTTTTTGTTTATATTTGCATTTTGATAAATATACTGCATTAAAGTCAGTTCAAGCTTTTGCGCTTCATTTAGCACGAAACTTTCGCCTGCCTGTTTTTGCATTGCGACTATTGCCCTTAAAATAGGCTCAATATTTTTTACAGGCTCATTAGTATTACGCTCAACAACCTGAATTCCCTGAAATTTCGGATTAGGACGGGTGTTGAGGATAAACTTGTAATGTCCTTGAGCATTCATTATTTCAGGAGGGTTTTCTTCTTCTTCGTTAGGAAAATATTTTTCTATGCTGTAAAGCCCGACGCATACGGCATGCTTGCACCATTCTTCCTCAAGGGGGCAGGAGCACTCGGCAGAGACTTTTTCGTCCGAAAAATGCAGTTTAATTTCGTAACTGTCTTTAAAAGAACCTTTTACTTTTGCAGTAACGGTGTTATTCTCCAGTTCTGCCTCTAAAACCTGTTTTTTCTTGAAATAGTCGTAGCCTCTTCGCCAGCTTCCGGGCGCAGCAAGGTCTTTTATGTATTTAAAGTTAAATTTTATCATTTTATATCAGTTTTCTTTTTTGTAAAAAATTTTGCCAACTCTGTCAATATGCTCTTTTAAATTTTTATTTGAAATTGTTTTATAATCTGTTACATCAAATTTGTAAGGAGTGGGCAAATTATCAAGTTCTCCTGAAATTCTTGCTAATAAGCTATATTCAATATCTCCATAAATTACAAAATCAATATCGGAACCTTTCCTGTAATTACCTTTAGCGCGTGAACCATAAATTTTTACTTCTGCTATTTCAGGGAATTTTGCAAAAAAATTTTTTAAAATATTGTTAATATTTTCAGACAGACCAAATTCCACTTATAATTTTCCTTTGAGATAATTATAAAGTTGTTCCAACGCATAAAAATAATTATTTCTTATATCTGCTACAATTGCATTTGCTTTTGCTTCATCGTAAGTGTGAACTGTTAAATTTCTATCATCAAGCATTTTTATCCATATTTCGCCATTATCAATAATTTCATAAGCAAAAGCTTCTTTTATTACATCTCTGGGAAAATTTACTTCAACTCCCTGTGCTGTCAGAAAGTCTCTTGCGGTTTTCCATCCGAGCTCAAAAACCATTTCATAAGCCTGAATAATTGCCATTTTATTAATTATATTTTCAGGATTTTCTTTTAGGGCTTCAAGAACGATTAAAAAGTTATCATTAGCCTTTTCAAAGTTATCAAATCGCTGCCGCCATCTTATGTCAGTCATTTCCAGAATACCTGTTTATGAACAAAAATTAAAAGAACAACTCTTTTAAACTACAAAAAATTCACCCTATACCGCTCCAATTAAATAATCGATAAATGAAAAATATTTTGCGATAGCGGTATAACCTACTAG
>DYOT01000034.1:7861-9458 GCA_020720345.1 Candidatus Caenarcanum sp. | reverse complement strand
GAAAATAAACTCGTTTTAGTATAAATCGGCATTTACAGCATTCATGTTTATCGAAGGACCTTTAAAATCAGGAAAAACTTCTTTTCTGGCTGACAAGTTTATTGAACTTATCCAGAAAGGAAGTTTAACGTCTGAAATACTTGTAATTACTTTAAATTCCTACAAAAAAAGAGTTTTTTCTGAAGAAATTCGTGAAAGATTGCAGGAAATAAAAATTACAGGAATGGGAGAGCTTCCGATTTATACTTTTAACGGTGTTGTTTACAATTCAATCAAATCCCAATGGCCTGTTGTAGAAGGATTTATTCCTGAACGCACAGGTGAAAGCGAAATTATTCCTAATCTTTGCGGTCTTGAAATTTCAGAACTCCTTATTAAAAAGGCAATAAAAGAAATTAACAAAAAAGAAGCCCTTGAAGAAAGCCTGAGAGATTACCAGTCCCATAAAAGCCTTAAGCATCAAATCTTAAGACGGCATACGTTAATTTCAAACAATAATCTTGATAAGTCTGAAATTATAAACAGAGCTGAAATTCTTGATGAACAAATGGGAAAACAGGCGCAGGAAGTGCTTGAGGAATTTAAAAAATCCTCTACAAGCTTTAGAACTTTTGATTATCTTAAACAAATTACAACATTTTTATACCTGCTTGAAAAAGATAAAATTAATTTCAATAAAATTAAATATCTTCTGATTGATGATTTTGATGAAATGACATATTCCTCTCATTTTTTTATAAAAAAACTTCTCATGAACAAACATATTGAAGAGTTTTATATTGCGGCAGACCCGTTAGGAAGCTCCAGAAGAGGCTATTTATGCGCTAATTATTCAGGATATGATGAATTAAAAGCTTTAATTTCCTCTGAGATTATTAATTTGCAATGTGAAAAATCCTGTTATGAAGATGCAAATAAATTATTTCAGGCTGTTATTAATAATGAACCGGCGAACTTAAGCAATATTTCCCTTCTCGAAAACTCTATCCGGCATGTGGAAATGCTTGAGCAGGTTTTTGCCAGAATTAAAGTCCTTATTAGCAACGAAAAAATCTCTCCTGACAATATCGCAATTGTAATTCCCTCTCTTGACGGGACTTTAAAACATATTATGAAAGAATTTTTCGAGAATGAAAAAATTAATTATCAGTTTTTAACGGGTTCAAAGAAGATTTTTGACGACCCTCTTGTGTTTGGAACTCTTATTATCCTGCAATTAATAAACGAAGAATGGCATTTCAAGCCAAAATCCTTTGAAATCAGAACTTTATTAACAGGCATGCTCGGCATTCCTACTTTATTTTGCGAAGAGATTCTGGAAAAATATGAAGAAACAGGTATCCTTGAATCTTGTTGTCATTCTGAGACGCAGTCGAAGAATCTGTTCAACGATGAAGATACTCAACTGGACAGATCCTTCCCTTTGCTCAGGATGACAAAACTAATTCAACTAATAAATAATCTGAAAAAAGAAAAGCCATGCCTGTCAAAACAGGTAGAGCAGATTTTTTCTGCGCTTATTCTCCCTGATTTCGATGAAAACAAAGAGTTGGAAGACTTTAATAATATGGTTAAATCGCTTTTGGAGTTTGAAAAA
>DYOT01000034.1:0-7761 GCA_020720345.1 Candidatus Caenarcanum sp. | reverse complement strand
AAAGACTGGATAATCTTAATGAAAGACACTATTGTTTCTGATAATCCTTCTTCCGCACCTGAATTAAAGGAAAACAGCGTAAAAATTGCCACACCTCAAAAGCTTATAGATCTGGAAATAGAGTCTAAAATTCAGATATGGCTGGATATATCTGACAATTCATGGACAAAAGACGATATAGGTCCGTTATATAATGCATGGGTTTTCCACAAAAACTGGCAGGGAGATAAATATACCCCTGAAATACATAAAAAACTAACTCATGAAAAGACTGCACATGTTTTAAGAAAGCTTGTTTTACTGTCAAATGATAAAATTTACTGTTATGCAAGCCAGCTTAATCCGTCGGGTGCGGAAAATAACGGAGGAATAGAAAATTTCTTATCGAATAAAAACGAGCATGTGGAAATTAAGTTTAATTTCACTCCCAGAAAAGATCAGGCACCTGTTCTTGATTATAATGGCGGGACTATGGCAATTTCTGCCGTACCAGGAGCAGGTAAGACAAAAATACTGGAAGCACTTATCCTAAAAATGATTCAAAAAGGTGGCGACTGCCGCCCCGAAGATATATTAGTATTAACCTATATGGATTCTGCGGCTAGAAATATCAGGGAAAGAATCAAAAATTCCTGTCCTGAACTGGTAAAATTTCCCCACATAAGCACTATTCACGGTTTGGCGCTGAGTATAATCAAACAGGACGGAAATCATACAAAATTGGGGCTTGATTCTGATTTTGATGTCTGCGATGACTCCATAAAATTTAAAATTCTTAACGAAGAAAATGACTATGCGGGAGCAATTTCTCAGGCAAAATTTCTTGAAATAAAACCTAAAGATATAGAAAAATTTCTTGAATATAAAAATTCTGACTTATATAAAGAATTATTTGATTTTTTTCCAATTTATACTCATTACCAGACATCTTTAAAAAATAGAAACATGGTGGATTTCGATGATCTGCTCATTGAAAGTGTTAAGCTTTTAAAGAACAATTCCGATATAAGAGAACAATATCAGCATAAGTTCAAATACATTATAGAAGATGAGGCACAGGATTCTACTTCGGTCCAGCAAGAACTGTTGGAAATTTTAAGCGCAAAGCATGGCAATTTAATCAGGTGCGGAGACCCCAATCAGGCAATTACATCCAGTTTTTCCAGCTCTAATTCTCAAAATTTCATTGATTTTACAGAAAAGACAAAAAACAAAATTGTTATGGATCACTCCCAGAGATGCGCCGAGGAGATTTTTGAGCTTGCAAATACTCTTATAGACTTCGCTGAAAATGATAAAAACCTTAAGGACGCTTTTAGCAATCAGAAAATCAAGGCGGTTGCAGGGAAAAATCCTGAAACAAAAGAATGTTTGAATTTTAATATTTATGAAACTCCTGAAGATGAAAAAGCCAAAGTTGCACAAGAAATTGAAAAACTCAGAAAAAGCGGATTTAAGTTCAATATTGGTATTTTATTACGAATGAATATTTCTGTTATCAAATGGGCTGAGTTTCTTGAAAGCGTTAATATCCCATATATTTGTTACTCTGAAGCTGTAGCTCAGAAAAAGGTTTTCAGGTTTATAAAGGCTTTTCTTGATGTGCTTAATAATCCGTGGCGCAACGATTTTATAAGAAATTTATATAAAGAGTTGACAAAAGCAGGAATAATTGAATACCAGTTTGATTCAGCACATTTTCTTGAAAAAATAGGCTCTCCTTTTATCTGCTTTGACAATGACACGCTGCTTGAGTTTCCAGGCAGTCAAATTCGTCATTGCGAGCTTAGCAATGCGAAGCGAAGCAATCCAAAAGAATTAGAATGGATTGCCGCGTCGGCGGTTTCACCGCCTCCTCGCAATGACAGTGAAAAATCAAATCTGACAAAATTTCAGGATGAAATATTTAAGTGGCTTGATAAGGCAATTTTACCGCCGGAAGAAATCATATCTGAACTTGGCAGCCATTATTTTGAAAGTGTTATAGACAGGTCTAACGCAAGAATAATAAGCCTTCTGGTTAACAGGTTCCGCAGGCAGGAAACTGACAACGAAAAAAACAAAATTGTTAATCTGCCTGAAGTGCTTGTATATCTGGATAATCTTGGCAGAAAAAACCGTTTAAGCGGAGTAAAATTTTTTAATGAAGTTGAAAAAGATGACGATAAGTACGAATTTGTCCAGATAATGACTGTTCACAAGGCAAAAGGTCTTGAATTTGATGCGGTATTTATGCCGGAAATGCAGGAAAATAGCTATAATTATTCTGTAACTCCTGAAAAAATTAAACTTAAATATAGTGATAATCTTATTAACCAAATAAAGCAGATTAAAAAACTTCATAAAAGTGTTGACAAAATTAAGCTTGAAAAAATTCACGAACATTTGCGGCTAATTTATGTCGGAATGACAAGAGCAAAGCATTATCTTTATATGAGCGGAAATGGAAAGAAAGATTGGAGTAAAACAAAAGACTATGAGCCTTCCATAATATTAAAGAGATTTATAAGTTTATACGAGAGGGCTTTGCAATGAAGAACGATGTTTTTAATCATGACCGCTTTAATACATGGCAAACATGCCCTAAAAAATATTATTTTAAATATATTAAAGAAATTAAATATCCTGAATTTCATCAGGATTATCAGCTCGGTAATTCGGTTCATGCGCTTATAGATTATTATTTAAGAGGTTTAAATATACAGCATCTCTTGCAAAATGCCGATGAAGAAATTTTAAAAAACTGGGAAAGCATTAAAAATCACCCCATTCTAAATAAAAAATTAATAAAAACAGAATGGAGTTTTAACACAAAGCTTGGTAATACGCCCCACTGGCTTATTGGAAGAATTGACGCAATATTTTTTGATGAAGAAAAAAACAAATTTATAATAGCTGACTGGAAAACCGGTATCATTCCTAAAAATGTCCATAACAACTTTCAGCACAAAATTTATCTTTACGCCTTTTATCAAGGACGAAAGGATTGGGGGCTGAACATAATGCCTGAAAATCTATGTTTCCAGTATTTTAAAATCAGTCCTGATGCTGTTGAAATAACCGAAATAGATTTTTCAGAGGAAAAATTATTAGAATACGAAGAAAATCTTGAAGGTATTATTAAAAATATAGAAAATTCAACTGACTATCCCATTACTAATATTTGCCGAATAAAGTTTTGTCAGTATAATGAAATGTGTAGTAAAAATTATAAATAAATAAAAGCATGTAGAAAATATAATAGTTACTGCTATAATATATATTTAAGAGAATAAATATTATTTAATAAAACAGAAAAGGAGAGGATAGTATGGCAAAAGTGCTTATATCTATGCCTGATGAGTTTCTTCAAAGGATAGACAATGTTGCGGCTTCTGAACAACGCACAAGAAGCGAGCTTATCAGAGAAGCTTTAAGAGGCTACATTAGAAGAAATACGCTAATCAACCGTGAATCAAACGAAAAAAGAGCACAGGTCCTTGAAGCATTGCTGGATTAGTTGTAGCAAATTAAGAGAATTAATTGGGAATTAAAATGCCGGATATAGATGATTTTATAAAAGAGCTGGCTCCTCTTGAGCTGGATTATACTGACGATGAGGGTAATCATCGTAACTTAAACAGTTATATAAAAAGAATTTATGATGATTATATTTTTATTTCATCTCCTGAAAAAGGAAATGTTAGTATTAATATCCCTGACGGGCAAGAAATTTTTATAATATTTAAGACTGAAAAAGGCTATTTATCTGCAAGTTCAGTTGTTCTTGGCAAACAACTCGATACAATGCAGGGATTGAAAATAAGTTTCCCCCATAACAGCCGATTTATCGAACGCAGAGCGTTTGTTAGGATTCCTTTCAATCTGGATGTTGAAATAACAAAGATTCTTGACAGCAACAGCACAAAAAAAGAAACTTTTAATGTTATGACCAATGATATCAGCGGAAGCGGGTTATCATACATTTCAGAATTTCCTCTTGATAATTATTATGATATTCACTGCAAAATCCACCTCGCTGACGGAGAAGATCCTGTTGATGTAAGATGTGAACATATTTCTTCAAGAAAAGAAAACAGAAATAATCAGGAATTAAATATTATATCACTTGCTTATATAGATATTTCAGAAAGTCAGGTTTCAAGAATTGTGAAAGCCTGCTTTAAATACCAGATTCAAAACAAAAAAACCGGCTTTTAATTAAGCCGGTTTTTTATTAAATTTATATTTCTTATCTAATAATTTTAAGCTATTCCTAACAAACCATCTTCAGGGCTATGCACTGCTGCTTCTGTTGTTTTTTTAGCTGAGCCTTCTTCTATAAAAACTTGTGCTGATTTTTTTGCTGAATTTGAAGGTCTTAGAACTATACCAAGATTATTATTCAATTTTTTATGCATTGCTGCCTGTTTTTTTGTAAGGGGTTGTAACTCGGGGGTAGAGTTTGCTTTTGAAGTATTAACTTCTTTAAGGACATTAATTAAGTTTATTTGTTGTTCCTTTTTAGTTACACCTTGATCGATATAAACTTGTGCTGATTCCTTTGCCGGTTTATCTGACAAATTATTTTTTCCAAGTATTTCAGGATGGGCTGCTGTTTCATTAAGATTTGGTTTAGCCTTTGCTTCTACAACTTTTCCTGCTTCTTTTCCTCTTGTGGCATATAAAATAATTCCTAACGCCGCAAGAGCAAGACCTGCTCCGATAACTGTCTTCGTAGTAGAGCTCATGCCTTCTTCCGGTTCTTCAAAATCAGCTGAAAAAGCAACCTGTTTTGCTTGTAAATTTTTCTGGGGAGCTTGCTGTAATGCTGCTCTCTGTATTGCCGGTCTAAATTGAACTGCTTCCATGTTTTTCTCCTAAACTATTTCTATTTAATTTCTATTTAATTAAAAAAGGAAGATAAAAAAAATTAACACCTTTTCTTAAATATTTTTGTAAATATTTTGCCTGATTAAAATTTTATCGCATTAATAAAGGGATTCAGGTAAAAAATCTAACTTAACATATTTTAACAAACATAATGATAAAATTATAGTCATTAAATTTTATCACTTCAAAATTTTGAAGTGATAAAATTATAAATTATGTAAGGAAGAAGAGTTTTTGAAATGAAAGAATTGCCAAAGGCATATAATCCACAGGAAACAGAAGATAAAATATATAAATTCTGGGAAGATAACAGTTGCTTTAAAGCTGATGCAGAAAGCACAAAGCCGCCATTCAGCATTGTGATTCCTCCGCCGAATGTAACGGGTGTTCTACATATGGGGCATGCTCTTGATGGAACAATTCAGGACATAATTATACGCTATAAAAGAATGTCAGGCTTTGAAGCCCTATGGCTTCCGGGTGTCGACCATGCCGGAATTGCCACACAAAACGTGGTGGAAAAAGAATTAAAAAAAGAAAAACTTTCAAGACATGACCTCGGCAGGGAAAAATTTTTAGAAACTACATGGAAATGGGCTAATGAGCATAAAAGCAAAATTTTAGAACAGTTTAAAAGACTGGGAGCTTCTTTTGATCTTTCAAGACAAAGATTTACCCTTGATGAAGGGTGTTCAAGGGCGGTAAAAGAAGTTTTCACAAGTTTATACAACAAGGGATTAATTTATAAAGGCAAATATATTGTTAACTGGTGTCCAAGATGCAGGTCTGCAATCAGCGATATAGAAACGGATTACCTTACCGAACAAGGACATCTCTGGGAAATCAGTTATCCTTTAAAGGATTCTTATGGGGCAATTGTTGTTGCTACAACAAGACCGGAAACAATGTTCGGTGATGTCGCTGTGGCTGTTAATCCCAACGACAGCAAATACAAAGATTTAATAGGCAAGAAAGTTGTAGTCCCTATAATAGGTCGGGAAGTCCTTATTATTGCAGATGAGGCGGTTGAAATGGGATTTGGCACCGGCGCTCTTAAAATTACCCCTGCCCATGACCCCAATGATTATGAAATTGCAAAAAGACATGGTTTAAGTCCTATTTGGATTATGGATGAAGATGGAAACCTTCTTGAGGATGAAAATGTTCCTTTTGAAGTTCGTGGCATGGATAGAGATGAAGCAAGGGAAAAAACTCTTGAACTCCTTAAAATACGGGGAGAGTATATAAGAGCAATTCCTCATGAACATAATGTCGGTCATTGCCAGAGATGCGGAGACACAATCGAACCCTATCTATCCGAACAGTGGTTCGTAAAAATGCCCGAGCTTTCAGCAAGGGCTATAAGAGCAATAAATACCGGCGAACTTAATTTTATTCCTGAAAGATGGACGAAAATTTATCTTGACTGGATGAAAAATGTCAGAGACTGGTGCATTAGCAGACAATTATGGTGGGGGCACCAGATTCCCGCTTATTACTGTGATGCCTGCGGAGAAATGGTTGTAGCAGTTGAGAAGCCTGATAAATGCGGGAAATGCGGACATTCAAGCTTGACTCAGGATACCGATGTACTTGACACCTGGTTTTCTTCAGCATTATGGCCGTTTTCCACAATGGGCTGGTCTGATACAGAAAGTCCTGACTTCAAAAAGTTTTATCCAACAAGCGTTCTAGTAACAGGATTCGACATAATTTTTTTCTGGGTCGCCCGTATGGTGGTTATGGGCTATGAATTCACCAATCAGTCCCCCTTTAAAGATGTTTATATTCACGGTCTTATCAGAGATGAAAAAGGTCAAAAAATGAGCAAATCAAAGGGCAACACCATTGACCCCGTAGAAATCATTGATAAATACGGTTCTGACGCTTTAAGATTTACTTTGATAAGCCTTGTAACTTACGGTGGGCAGGATATTAAGGTTTCTGACGAACGTTTTGAATACGGAAGAAACTTTGCTAACAAAATCTGGAATGCTTCGAGGTTTGTTTTGATGAACCTTGACGGCGTTGACGACAAGCCGGTTAACCTAAATAATCTCACAATTGCTGACAAGTGGATTCTACATAAATTTAATGAAACTGTTATGGAAACAAACAAAAATCTTGAATCTTACAGGTTTGGTGAAACTGCGCAGCTTCTTTACGAATTTTTCTGGAATTATTATTGCGACTGGTATGTGGAGATTGCAAAAACCCAGGTAGCTGACGATAAAACAAAATTAAACACACAGAGAGTGCTTAATTTCGTTCTCGAAGGCACGCTAAAGCTTTTACATCCAATAATGCCGTTTATAACTGAGGAAATATGGCAGCTTATGCACGAAAATAAAACTAAGCCTATTATGCTTGCAGATTTTCCGAACAAAAACGCAGAATTTAATGATAAAAATTCCGAAGATAAACTTAATTTCGCCATTGAAACCATTAAATCGCTTAGAAATATAAGACAGGCGTTTAATATTCCTGTTGGTTCCACATTAAAGGTAAAAATATACTGTGAAGACATTCCGGAAAAAGAAATTTTTGAAATTACCAGATCTTATATAGAAACTTTTGCAAAAATTGAGCAGCTTAACATTGAGTCCGGACACCCTAAAGAACTTCCCTCTCAATCTGCAACCGCAATAATCGGAAGTTCGCTGATTATTGTACCATTGGCAGGGCTTATTGATGTGGAAAAGGAAATTCAAAGGCAAAATAAAAAGCTGGATGCACTTTCTAATGAGAAAAAATCTCTTGATTCACGTCTTAACAGTCCTAAATTTCTTGAAAATGCCCCTATAGAGGTTATTACACAGACAAAAGACAGGATTAAAGAAATAGACAACCAGAGTCATTCTATTCAGGAACTTTTAAAATCCCTGTCCC
>DYOT01000268.1 GCA_020720345.1 Candidatus Caenarcanum sp. | reverse complement strand
CAAACTCATTAAATTTTAAACACAGAAACTTTCATGTTAAGCTCTTCCGCTATTTTAGCAAGTGTTTGTGAGCTTGCGGAAATTTCTTCCATACTTGCAGTTTGCTCTTCTGTTATGCTTGAAATTGCTTCAGCAGAAGCAGCGGTTTGTTCAGATACAGCAGAAATATTTTCAACCATTTTTACCACGTCTTCTGAATTAGTTGCAACTCCTTCAATTTCTTTTGTAATGTGTTGGATTTTTATGTTTGCTGTTTTCACCTGAGAAATTATGTTTTCAAGAGCTTTACCAGCATCATTAACAACGATTACACCTTCTTCAACCTCGTGTGTTGCTTTGTTCATTTTATTAACGGCTGTTGAAGTTTCATTTTGAATTTCTTTAATCATTGTCGTAATTTTATCAGTTGCATCTGCTGATTGACCTGCCAGTTTTTTAACTTCATCTGCAACAACAGCAAAGCCTTTTCCGTGTTCACCTGCTCTTGCTGCTTCTATTGCAGCGTTTAGAGCAAGAAGATTCGTTTGTGCCGCAATGCTTTTGATAAGTTCAACAATAGTTTCTATCTCTGCACTTAATGAGCCAAGATTTGTTACAGTATGAGAAATATCTTCTGAAACAATTTTTATACTGTCAATTTTACCGACAGCTTTTTGAACGTGTTCGCTTCCTTCGTTTGCATTTTTTTCTGTGCTGTTACCCAAGTCTGCTATTTCAATGGCTTCTTTAGAAATACCCTGAATGACTTTGTTCATATTTCCGATGGTTGTAGCTCCTATCTCAACATTTTGAGAAATTTCCTGAGCGCCCTCTGCCAGCTGAGCCGTACTATCTGCAGTTTGTTGTGAACCTTGTGCTGTTTGGTCGGCTGAAGCTGACATTTCTTCCGATGCTGCTGAAATATCTTCTACAGATTGAGAAACTTGTGAAACAAGCGTTTTAAGGCTTTTGACTGTTGAGTTTAATGCGTTTGCCAATATACCCATTTCATCTTTTGATGTAATAGCGAGCTCTTTTACGGTCAGATCTCCCTTTGAAATTAATTCAAGAGAGGAAACTACATTATTAATCGGATTAACAATATTTTTTGATAAATTTGACTTTAATAATAAACTTATGACAATTCCCGCTGCATTAATTAATAAAATAATAAAAATAGCAGTGAAATTATCCTGTGTAATTTTTTTCATTATTTTTTCAGCACTATCGTCACTATATTGTATCAATTCATCATAATCTTTGATAAGATCGTTAATAACATCACTATTTTTTGCAAAGTATTTAATAAGCTCAAATTTATTTGTATCGGTTAATGATTTTTTTATTGTGTAGTCCCTAACTTCACGCCAGGCCGCAAGATCCTTTTCGATTTGAGCATAAAGCTCTTTCTCTCTTGCATCCATATGAGTTGCCTTATAATTTTTTAAAGCTTTATTCTGTCTTATTCTTATGTCTTTTAATATTTTTGCCATTTCTTTTTTTTCAGTTTCATCATCAGTTAGTACCATTTTATAAACAAGTGATTTAGCATAAACATTATTGGTTTTTAATGTTGCAAGATATTGATTTGGTAAAATAACTTCATTATATATATGTTTTATTTTGTTATTCGCTTCATTGGAAAAATAAAAACCACTAAAACCTATTGATATCATCATTAAGCAAATAAAAGAGAAAGACAGGAACAGCTTATTTTCTAACTTTAAATT
>DYOT01000267.1 GCA_020720345.1 Candidatus Caenarcanum sp. | reverse complement strand
AAATATTTTGATTTACCATAAAGCCTTTGGCATAAATCTCTTTAAAGGCCAGACAGAAATTCCGTTAAATATTAAAGACTGCAATTCGGGATAAATTTTTTCCGAAACCGCAATTGCTCTTATGGGAATATCGAGAATTTCGGCGGCTTTTTTAGTTGTTTCAAATCCCTTTAACACGTCTTCCTTGTGTGTTTCGTCTCCAAAATGAGTATTGCTGATTATTCCGCTGAAATTTTTCCATTTTTGTTCGCCTCTGCCAAGACTCCATTTTACATACTCAACGATGTAATCCACTGTTGAAGTCTCGTGTTTGGAAGCGTTTATTACAATATAAATATGCATATTAGATTCTTCTTCAATGCCGGTAACAAGGTCAAGAATGTCCAGACCGGAGGCGCCATATCCTACATCTATTACAATATTGTCATTATTGAGTTTAAGGCAGTTCTGCTGCTGCGGTGTAATTACATTTCCGGTTTCTCCAAGACCAAAATAACTTTCTTGCGTAATTATTTTTAATCCGCAGGCTTCCAGTTCTTTCTGTATAGGTCTTAAAGTGTAAGCAGGCTCTACAGTATCAAGATCAACAAGGGTTACAGGAAACTCTTCATTATTCAGCATTAAAGCTCTGTTTATAGAAATTTCCGATTTTCCGCTTGCATATGCGCCTGTAAAAATTTCAACTAATCTAGTGTTTGGATTTTGCATTTTTATCAATTAAACTTTCTTTTATCCAGTTCTTAATAAGCGGTTTGCAATCAGGCTGAAATTTCAGCAATTTAATTCCATCTCCACCCCAGGGATATACTTTTAACAATTTTTTCCCCTGGGCAAATTTAATCAATTCAAGACATGAGCTATATGGATAACTATCTTTCTTGCTTACGATAAATAATAAAGGATGGTTTCCATATTTTACTATGGAAAGACGCAAATCATACCCCTTATAGTCAAGCATTGGCGAAAACATAATTATAGTTTTTGCATTAATACCTAAACTGCCTGCCATTAAGCCCATATTTGCACCAAGACTAGTGCCTGCAACCGCAATTTTTGATGTGTCTATTTCAGGATAATGCTCTTTTATGTCTTTAAGTACATCAACTATATCGTAAGGATATTTTTTAAATTCCGCTGTTTTAAAATATTGCCAGTAAACCTTTTTTGAATTTTTGTTTATAATACTTTTCCCGTGTCCTCTAAAATCAATTGCAAGAGTTGCCACTCCAAGACCGGAATTAATTTCTGAAGGGAAAGTACCCCATTCATTTGAATCTTTACCTATTGAATGCAAAAACACGACAAGCGGAACTCTGTTTTTAACAGATGCATTTTTTGGAATATCAAGCTGACCGGTTATATGAAAGCCGTCTCTTGTCTGAATATCTAGTTGAACAGGACCTTTTTTCTTTTTCTTTGCAAAAGATGTGTCTGTGTTTAGTAAAAAAACACTTCCACAAATAATCAGCAATATTAATAGAATTTTATAAATATTTTTCACAAGAAAACCTTAATAACTATATTTTTAGCTTACTATAATCTGTAAATTTTTTGATAGGCTAAAAAGTTTAAATTTTACCTGTACACTAATATAAGAAACTTTTTATTTCTTTTTTAAGCAGGATAAATTTTTCGTCAAAATGATCTTCATAAAAAGAACCGTCTTTTTTTACGGATTTAATATCAGCAGCGGAAAGTATTGCCTGCAAATCGA
>DYOT01000266.1 GCA_020720345.1 Candidatus Caenarcanum sp. | reverse complement strand
CTATGTGGGCAAGTGCGTTAGAACTTGCGCTGATTTCCTGAATGGTTGCTGTCTGCTCTTCAGTTATGCTTGATATTTCTTCTGCGCTGGCAGCAGTCTGCTCCGTAACCGCAGAAACGTTTTCTATCATGAGGACTATTTCTTCCGAGTTTTTTGCCACTCCGTCTATTTCTTTTGTTATGTCCTGAATTTTTACGTTTGCTGATTTAACTTGAGTTATTATATTTTCAAGGGCTTTTCCGGCGTCGTTAATTACAAGCACGCCTTCTTCCACTTCCTGGGTAGCTTTATCCATAGCAGATACTGCTACATGCGTTTTATTCTGAATTTCCTTAATCATGCTGGTAATTTTTTCTGTGGCGCTTGCTGATTGTCCGGCTAATTTTTTAACTTCATCAGCCACAACAGCAAACCCCTTGCCATGTTCCCCTGCTCTTGCAGCTTCTATTGCAGCGTTTAGAGCGAGAAGGTTTGTTTGTCCTGCTATATTTTTGATTAAGTCGACTATAGTTTCAATTTCAGAGCTTAATTTGCCAAGTTCAAAAATATTAACCGAAATATTGCCTGAAGATTGTTTAATGCTATCCATTTTATTAACGGCATTTTTGACCTGGTCTGCGCCTATATTGGCATTTATTTCTGTATCATTTCCCAGTTTTACGACATTTTTGGCTTCTTCAGATATCCCCTGAATTACGTTGTTCAGCTTGCTTATATTTACAGAGCCCTGTTCAATGTTATGGGAAATTTCCTGAGCGCCTTGCGCTAATTGCGTTGTGCTAGTTGCTGTCTGTTGCGCTCCCTGTGCTGTCTGATCCGATGACGCGCTCATTTGCTGGGAACTTGCGGCTATATCTTCTGAAGTTACCCTAACTTCTGATACCAGTTTTATCAAATTTTGCAGCATTATGTCGAAAGAACCGCAAAGTATTCCCACATCGCTTTTTGAAACATGGCAAAATTTCTCTACTTTTAGATTGCCATTAGCGACTTCTTCCATTTTGTGTGCTAACACGTCAAGCAATTGCTGTATCCTGTAAGATATAAATCGCGCAAAGAAAATTGAAAGAACCAAAGCTGCAATAACGGTAAAAATCATTATTATATAGGCATTATTGGTTTCCTGAATAACTTTTTTATCAAAAGCTTCCGCTTCTTCCATATTATATTTTATAATTTCGTCAAGTACCGCTCCTCTTTTGTCGTATAATCCCTCTAAATTTTCGTCATATACTTTATATGCGGCTGTTTCCTGATTGTCCATTGCCAGTTTTAATAATTTAGCTCTGTAAATTCTGATTTCCGCAGTCAATTTCATATTTTCGTCAAATTTTTGTTTTTCAAAATCGCTCATGTCCAATTTACTTATTTTGTCCATAAGTTCGTCATTTATTTTTTTCATGTTTTTTATGTTTGCTAAATCTTCATTTTTTTCAGCCGGAGTTTTGTGGTGCATGATTCTTAATAAAGCAAGTTTATTTCTTTCAAACGTCGTACTTAAATTATTAAACAAATTTACGTTTGTTAAGTTTTTTTCATAAAGATAATCAAATTTTTTGCTTAAGCCGTTTAAAAATACGAAGCCTGTTAATCCCACGACAATCATAAAAATTGCCATTAAGCCGACTAATAAAGAAACTTTTTGGATAGTTTTAAGATCGTAATACCTTTGCAATAAACTCATTTTTTCACCTCTAAATTATACACACTCTTAACCATATACGATTGTTTA
>DYOT01000265.1 GCA_020720345.1 Candidatus Caenarcanum sp. | reverse complement strand
GGCATCCCCTGTTATTTATAAAATTCAAATAAGTGTAAATTTTACAATTGTAAATAAGTGTAAATTTTACGTTTTAAAATATCGTAATTTGAAAACTTTGGATTTATAATAATTTACATAATAAAGATATGACCTCTAACTCTCTATTTTGAACTTAAACCTCTATCCCCCTTGGAGGTTTTTTTTTGCTTATAAAACAGAAATGAGAAGATTAAACTTATTTTTCAGATATACAGCTTTTACCAAATAACTTCTAAAATGTTAAAAAAAGTTACAAATAAAATAATCTTATAAAACCAGTCTTTGCAATGATTAAAGTCTTTGTTTAAATAATTTAACATATTTTAATTAAGAATTTTTTTATAAATTAGCACTTTTTTTGAAATTATTGTTTTATTATTAATAAGACAATATTTTTTGTTTATTGACTAGAAGTTTATATTATTAGTTATAAAGGGAATAGAAATGGTTAGGAGGCAAATATGATTTTAGTTGACGAAAGTGTGAATTTACAGGCATCTGGAGAAAAAACATCAGAAGAGTTATTAGGTCTTGACAACAAAAAGAACATTAAAAAAGCTGCTTTAATCAGGGTAGATATTTCAGCGTTACCTGACAGGCTGCCTGATTTCAGAAATTCTTCAAAAACAAAAGACAATATTTTGGCAGAATGGCTCATAAATTGGATTGAAAACGGTTTAAGAGAAAATAGAATTAAAATTAATCAATTATTGCCGCAAAAGAATGTTATTGCAGCTAAAATCGGCATTAGTATCGGAACTGTCCAAACAGCTATAAGGCTTGTGGAAGATCTTGGATATGTTGAATCAAAACAGCGTATAGGAACTTTCATAATAGACAGAAAAAATCCTGAACATGAATTAAGAAAACAAACCTCAAAAAGAGAAAATGCCATAGAAGCTTTAAAAAAAATAATTGTTCAAAAAGAATATAAAATTGGAGAGATTCTTCCATCTTCAAGAGAGCTTTCAAAAATTATCGGCAGCGCTCCAAATACAACAAGACTTGCGCTTGAATGTCTTGCAGCAAATGGTCTTATTGAATCCAAAGGCTTAAGAGGAAATAAATCAAGTTGGGTATTAAGAGCTGTTCCCCAGGTTTCTCAGGAAGAAATGGAAAATGTAAGCCGACTTGATTCTGATACTCTTGTCGATCAGGTCGAAAGAGATCTTAAAGAACTTATCATTCAAAAATATAAAGCCGGCAGCAAATTAATGTCTCATTATAAACTTGCAGATATATTAAAAGTAAGCATAAAAACAGTTCATGATGCTATGAAAAGGCTGGTTGACCAGGGAATTCTCCAGTCAAAAAGAGGCAGATACGGCACTTTTATCTTACGCCTGCCTTCCGACAAACAGTTAATGACAGGAAAAGAAAGTGAAATTTTTGCACCTGCAATTCAAGCAAGTCTTTATAATTATGAAAAAATAGAAATGCAAATTAAGCAGTACATAAGAGAAAGCTTCAGACTTGATGATAAATTGCCTGCAATGGGCAAACTGGCTGTAGAGTTTAAAGTAAGCAGTAATACAGTAAGAAAAGCTCTTCAAAGTCTTGCGGAACAGGGAATTGTCAAATTTTCCAGAGGCAGATACGGCGGAACTTTCATCGTAAATATGCCGGAAGATGTTGAAGAAAAAGCTTCATCACTGGCATGGCTTTCAATTAACCCGGAAGTTGCTAATTTATACAGCACCAAGAAGTAATTTAA
>DYOT01000264.1 GCA_020720345.1 Candidatus Caenarcanum sp. | reverse complement strand
GAGCAGTTGGCAGCTCGTTTGGTCATTTTCATGGTTGGAAAATACCAAAAGGTCGCAGGTTCGAGTCAACCTTGCACCTTTGAGGTGTTTTCACCTCAAAGCCTTAAATATCAGGTGAAAACACCTGATAAGTGCAGGGAATTTTTGAGGGGGGCAGGAATATGATTATAACGTAAATATGAAATCAGAAATTTGAAATAAAGAATTTTAAACCAATAAATATGACCCAACAAGAAAAAAATAAGGCGCTGTTACGAAAAGTAAAAGCATGGAAAAGCCTCAATTTTACACAGCATTAGAGCAATAAGAATCCATAAAGACCAATAGATTATGATAGTATTAACATTAACAGACGGAACAAAAGCCATATTCAACGAATATGAAGTTGTCAGCATACATCAGGATATGAACGGAATTATGATTGTAGAGACAAAATCAGAGGTTTTCAACGTAAAAGAGACAATGCACGAAATTGATTTGATGCTGAATAAAAGTCTGCACAGAAGGACGCTTTCCATTGCCTTATGGTCAATGTTGCTTGGCGCATTTATCGGTGCAATTTTGTTTGCTGCAATACAAAAAATTTAAAATATGTCAAAAAGAAAAGAATTTTTTAAGCGCATTTTTCTAAATAAAGAGGGTTTCGGAACCCATGCGCACGCTATTGCAAGACTTACCTTGTCGAACATAAGCCTGAGAATTTCCGATTGTAATTCTACAATTGAGTTACACAATCGTATTGTTACAAATAATGAAAAAGCTAATGCTATATACAAAATTTCGACCCTGCGCGATGTCTGTAATGAATTGCTAAATGCTATGCAAACAAGTATGCATGTTTGTTTCTCTAAAAAAAATGCGATACGAAAAATGCCTTTTTATAGCTTTTCGGAAGCGGAAAACTTTGTTACAGAAGAAGGGTTTGTAAAAACGACAGCTCCCGAAGGGCTTATTTGTCTCGGCTTTTATCAATTTCTAAAAATTAACAGCTACGCCGTAATTGTAGAAAACCCGAAACTTAAAACCCGAAAATTTAAAGTTCTATTTTTTTAAAATATTCTTATGAAATTAAAGCTATGCAAGAACAACTTGGCATTAAAGAGCATATTTCATTTGAAATCAGAGTTTGGGACAAAGAAATAGCGATTTGAAAACAATATCAAATTATAGTCATGAAAATTACAACCGTTCCGAAGGAAATCAAAGACAGCATCGCACGCGTGGACTTGTGGTGCAAACAGAAAGAAGATGAGTTGGCGCGCTATCTACAAGCCAAATATCCACTGCTATACAAAAATTTATCATTTAAAGTGAAAGATAATAGTAATGAAGGGACATTTCATTTGTGGCTTAATACGTCAAAAGGTTATGACTCAATAATACATTCAGACATTGAGGTTTTGTTGAAATGGGCAGAACGTAAATTGCAAGAGGCAGAAGAATAAAAAAATACGGTTGCGCATCCGGCTAAAATGCGGCAAGTTCTTTTATGATTTTTTTATAGTTAGAAACCGCGGGGGTGAAATTCCCCTGCACTTTTCGAGAAAAAAATATTAAACCCAACAAAATCAATAAGTCATGTTCAGAATATTATTTCTCAAACTCAAATGGAGAAGAGACCGCATTGCAGGTATGCGGGACGCCCGAAAACAAGCAAGAAATTGGAGTAATCCAAAGCGTATATAAAGCCTGTACAGTTCACGAAGACAGCAGCGGGGTAGAGCAGTTGGCAGCTCGTTTGGTCATTTTCATGGTTGGAAAATACC
>DYOT01000033.1 GCA_020720345.1 Candidatus Caenarcanum sp. | reverse complement strand
AAAACCAATATTTTGATTATTTTGTAATTTCATTATTGTATATCCTTTTATTATAATGTTTATTTAAGCACGCTTAAATAAATTATGTAAATAATTGTCCTCAAAAATGTAAAATTTTATTAATATATGATGTAATTTTATAAAATTAAGTCATGGTATTAAAACTTTGTTTGTATTAATATTAGCTCGAATAAAAACTTGTTTTATGGCAAGGGAGAAAAGTTACTTTAGTTTGAGGAATTATTATGGGCTGTCCTACTGAAACGGAATTTAAAACTGAGCATGATATTCAGAAAATAACAACAAATATCGATGAAAATAATGTTATAAAAGAATCAAGAAATAAAATGTCAACGGATAGGCTTCGTTATTTCGGACATTTAATAGGCGGGCTGAAATCCGTCTTATACAGCAGGTTTTTGGCAAAAACCCCGAGACCGTTTACTTTTTCGCATATGGTTACAAACAAATGCAACTGCGACTGCGATTTTTGCTTCTGGAAATACCATACCAACGAAGAAGAGCTGACTTTGCCTGAAATTCAGAAATTATACGCTCAGGCTAAAAAAGAAGGCTTTATGAATAGTATACTCTGGGGCGGAGAGCCTTTATTAAGACAGGACTTCACTGAAATTGCAAAAGCTTCCCATGACAACGGCATGTACACAAAAATGGCTACTAATGGTTGGTATTTGAGCGAAAATCATGAATTCGGAAATTATACCGATTTGGCTTTTGTTTCTATAGATGCAATAGGTGAAAAACACGATATCATTAGGGGAAACAGGTTTGGCTTATATGACAGGGCAATTAACGGCATAGATTTCCACAAGAAACATTACCCTAAAATGAGAATTTATATCTGCGCAACAGTTTCGACGGTTAATGACGCTCAGTCTATTACCGATATAGCAAAACTTTGCAAGGATATGGATATTCTTTTATACTTTACTATCAATAAAAGTAATCAGGATTTTGCTGAATGGAGCGGCTTTGATAAGCTTAAACAGCTTGAAAGAGATGAAAATCAATTAGCAGAGCTTGCCAGACATATTAAAACTCTTAAGCATTCAGGATATCCTATCAGAAATTCCGATTATTTCCTTGATTATCTGATAGAAAAGAAAAATTATTATGAATGCCACTGGCCGCAAGCCGCAATGGTATTTTATTCAAACGGCGACCTGTTAAAATGCTATGACAGGCAGCCTGTATCGAATTTAAACGTCAGAAAGATGTCTCTTGGCGACATTATTAAATCAGAAGAATTTATAAATATAGCAAACCAGTGCAAAGACTGCAAGCTGGCATGTGTAGGCAATTATGCGCTTGACTGTTCGGGTTTATGGAGATTTGACTGGCCTGCTATTAAGTCTATTGCCCAGATTGCTATTACATAAGAGTTTATTTAATTTGTAAAATTTTTTTACATTTCTGTCCGCATGTCTTTTCACTTAATTATGTCCATGTAATTATCAGGATATAAATTGGAATCAAAACTTATATGTAAAAATTTAATTAGGAGAAGGTCTTAAAATGTTAAGAATTGGAAATGTAGGAAATTATAACTACGACACAAATAATGTAAATTTGCAAAAACAAAACAAAAATGTTTCTTTTGGGATGAAAGCAGAAACTGCTCTTGAAATAGTCAATGGACTATATAACAATGGGTTTATACAACAGAAAAATATGGTAAGCGATTTTATAAAAGCTCCAAAAGAAAAAAAAATAGCTCTATGTGAATATATTATCGGTTTTTTTGGAAATCCTGAACATCAATGTAAGCAACCAAATTGTTTATATGAGGCAACAAGAGCTTTAATGAAACAATTAACCCGGCACGAATATGACATAGCACCACATAAGCCTCAGAATGAAATTATAAGTAGTGCGTTCGATGAATTAACTTCTCACTTATTTAAAATGACAGATCACTTTAGTAAAAAGTTCCTGATAGTTGACGATGAAATTGCTATGTATGCTGAAAATCCCGCTCATTCCAAGCATTTTCAGCGTATTCAAGATGAAATAAATACTTCATTTGGGAAATTGGAAAAATATCCTGATTATCCTGAAAAAACAGGATTACATGTTGTTAAGTAGAAATTAAAATAAAAAAACTTGCATAAATAACTCTCCTTAGTATTAAAATAATTAAGAGAGTTATTTTTTATTTAAAGGAAATAAAGCACATGACTAATGGACAAAAATTTACAGGAAAAGAAATAAGACAAAAATTCATAAACTTTTTCAAAGATAAACACGACAGTGTACATTTGCCTAGTTCAAGCCTCATACCGGATAACCCGACTGTTCTGTTAACAACAGCCGGCATGCTTCAGTTTGTGCCTATTTTTCTGGGATATGAAGCTCCGCCTAATCCACCAAGAGCAGTTACAGTACAAAAATGCGCACGAGCGGGCGGCAAGGATTCTGATATAGAAAACGTGGGAAGAACCCCACGCCATCATACTTTCTTTGAAATGCTAGGCAATTTCAGCTTCGGGGATTATTTTAAAAAACAGGTTATTCCATGGGCATGGGATTTTGTGACAAACGAACTGCAACTTGATAAAAGCAAATTGTGGATAACTATTTACGAAACTGACGACGAGTCTTTTGAAATATGGAAAAACGATGTAGGCATTGCAGAAAACAGAATTCTAAGAAAAGGCAAAAAAGATAACTTCTGGGGTCCTCCGGGTCCGACAGGTCCATGCGGTCCTTGTACCGAAATTCATTATGATTTGGGGCAAGAATATGCCTGCGCACACGAAAATTGCGGAATTGACACCTGTGAATGCGATAGATATGTTGAAGTTTGGAATCTAGTTTTTATGGAACTCAACAAGGACGAAGAAGGAATTTTCACACCCCTTGAAAAGAAAAACGTAGATACCGGCATGGGGCTAGAAAGAATTACAATGGTAGTAAACGAGCTCTCTTCGACCTTTGAAACCGATTTATTATTGCCTATAGTTAAAAAAGTTTGCGAATTATCCGGTAAAAGTTATAAAGACAACCCTAAAGACGATATAAGTATTAGAATAATCACAGACCATGCCCGCTGCATAAGTTTTTTAATCGCTGACGGGCTTATCCCAAGCAATGAAGGCAGAAATTACGTACTCAGGATGATATTGAGAAGAGCGCTCAGGCATGGCAAGATTTTGGGTGTAGAGCTGCCGTTCCTGTATAAAATCGTTGATACCGTTGTTGATAATTACAAAGAGACTTATCCTGAGCTTGAGACCAGCAGGGAAAGGCTTATTTCTGTTATCAAAAAGGAAGAAGAGCGGTTTAAACAGACAATTGACCGTGGAATGGGGATGCTGGAAGAATTAATACAAAAAACAGTAGCAGGGCAAAAAATCTCAGGGGAAGAAGCGTTTAAACTTTATGATACTTACGGATTTCCGTTTGAATTGACTAAAGAAATTGCTCAGGAAAAAGGCTTATATGTAGATATAGATAGCTTTAACAAGGCGATGAAAGAGCAAAAAGAGCGTGCAAGAAGTGCAAGAACAGCAGTGAAACTTACCGATGACCTTGTATATAATGAAGTTATGGAAAAAATCGGAGCAACGACTTTTATTGGCTATACAGAAACAAAATCAGAAGACTGCACAATAAAAGCAGTGATAAAAGACGGTAAAGTCGCAGAATTTCTTGAAGAAGGTGATATAGCGGAAATAATTCTTGATAAAACGCCTTTTTATGCGGAATCCGGCGGTCAGGTTGGAGATACAGGCACAATAAAAAGTGAAAATTTTGAAGCTGAAGTCTTAAATACCTCTAAATTTAACGATTTGTTCATACATAAAGTGCAGATTAATACTGGCGAAGCTAAAATTGGAGAAAAAATTTCTGCTTTTGTAGACGAAGACAGACGAAAAAACATTGTAATTCACCATACAACAGCGCATCTTTTGCAGGCGGCTTTGAAAGAAGTCCTTGGAGATGCCGTAGCACAGGCGGGTTCTCAGGTAGAGCCTGACAGGACAAGGTTTGACTTTTCTTTTGACAGAGGAGTGAACGAACAGGAAATTCAAAAGATAGAAAATTTGATAAATAGCTGGATAAGCGCTAATTACGAAGGGCAAACACAGCAAATGTCAGTTGAAGAAGCAAAATCATCAGGGGCAACCGCCCTGTTTGGCGAGAAATACGGCGACAAAGTAAGGGTCGTTTCTTTAGGCAACGTAAGCAAAGAGCTTTGCGGAGGGACACATGCTGATTCTACCGGAGAAATCAGGCTTTGCAAAATTGTATCAGAAGGCGCAATCGCAGCAGGCACAAGAAGAATAGAGCTAGTATGCGGGCAAAAGGCGTTTGAATATTTAAACAGTTATTATAACGAATTGACAAAAATTTCTAAAAAATTAAAAACTCCTGCTATGGAAGTTGCAGAAAGGCTGGACAAAGTTCAGGAAGACTTAACTCAGGCACAAAAACGCATAGAAACACTGGAAACAGAGATTGCATTAGGAAAAATCGACAACCTTCTCGGGCAGGCTGTTGAAATTGCAGAAGGAAAGCTTCTTGTGGCAAAAGTAGAGGGCGTACCGTCAAAAGCTATTAGGGATTTAACGGAAAAAATCGGCGATAATCTTGGCAACAGTATTGTGGTTCTTGCTTTGGTCGAAGACGAAAAAATATCTATTACCGCAAAAGTCTCTCAAAATTTCATCTCCAAAGGTGTAAATGCAGGGCAGCTTGTAAACGAAACAGCCTCAAAGTGCGACGGCAAAGGCGGCGGCAAACCTAACTTTGCACAGGCCGGCGCAAAAGATGTTTCCAGGCTTGATGGAGCTCTTAATGAAATTAAGGACAAATTTTTAAGCTGACACTGTTGCAAACTGTAAGGCTACAGTTTATAATAATATAATTATGATAAAAAGCTTTAAACATAAAGGTTTGGAAAAACTCTTTCTTTATAATGATACATCGGGCATAAACCCTGAGCATCTTGAAAAGGTCGAAAGGATCCTGCTTGCAATTGATTCTGCAAGTATTGTTCAAGATTTGAATCTTTCATCTTATAAATTACATTCTTTAATAGGCAATAAGAAAGAATTATGGGCAATAACTGTAAGAGCAAACTGGAGAATAACCTTTAAATTCTAAGATGGAGACGCTCACGTATTAAATTATGAAGATTACCATTAAAATAGAGGTGCTATTATGCAAATGAAAAACCCGCCACATCCGGGAAGAATACTAAAAGAAGATTGTATAGAACCTTTGGGTATATCAGTAACCGAAGCTGCTTTAAAACTTGGAATATCGAGGGTAACATTGTCAGAGATAATAAACGGTAGAGCAGGGATTTCTCCTGAAATGGCGTTAAAATTAGGCAAGGCATTTAATACCACGCCTGAGTTCTGGCTTAATATGCAGTCTCAGTACGATTTGGCGCAGGCAAGAAAGACCGCAAATCTTGACAATGTCCAGGTTATGAACGGCTAGTCTTATCTCTTAAAGAAAAATTTTTAAGAGAATTTAAATCATAACGTTCTTGACAACTATAACTACATATAGTGTAATCTAGTGTATGTTCACCAACTAAACGGCATACTGAACATACACTAGAACAAATCGATGTACATCAGCAAAATTGAAATTGACAACTTTAAGTCTTTCGCAAATAAGACTGAAATACCTTTTCTTGAAGGTTTTACGACAGTTTCCGGTCCCAATGGGTCAGGCAAGAGCAACATTATAGACAGTGTATTATTTGCTCTTGGACTCTCAACTTCAAGAACACTTCGTGCTGAAAAGATTTTCCACTTTATCAACACACATAACAAGCGAAATGACGCGAGTGTGAGGGTATGCTTTAACAAAAATGACGGCACAGAGCCTTTTTCTGTTACTAGAAAAATAAAAAAATCTTCTAACGGTTATGCAAGCAGCTATTATTTCAATGAAAAACCGGTTACACTGACCGATATCCACGATAAACTGTCTGTTTATAATATTTCTCCCGGCTGTTATAACGTCATAATGCAGGGCGATGTTACCAATATCATTAATATTAGCGCTGTTGAAAGACGCAAAATTATTGATGAAATTGCAGGAGTGGCAGATTTTGACAGAAGAATAGAACAGGCAAAAAAAGAGCTTGAAACGGTCGAAGAACGTGTTGGAAAGACTAATATAATATTAGGTGAGCTTGATATAAGGCTTGTTCAGCTCGAAGATGAAAAACATCATGCCCTTAAATACCAGAAATTAAGGGAGGAAAAGCACCAGCTTGAAGGTAAACTTCATATAGTAAGGTATTTTGAGATTAAAAACTCTTTTGAGCGTCTACATGAAAGTATTTTGCACGCCAACAAAGAGAAAAAAGAGGAAGAAAACAAGCTTTCGGCAATACAAAGCAGGCTTTCAGAATCACAGACTAAGCTTAAGGACTTGTCTGAACTTATAAAAAGCAAAGGCGAAGACGAGCAGATAGATGTTAAGAAGCAGATAGAGACGCTAAAAGGCATTATTTCAAGGAAAAAAGACAGCACTATCTTTGCTGAAAAGCAGATAAAGGACAATGAACATGGTTCTGAAAACGCAAAACGTAATATTCAGGAGCTAAAAGATAAAATTGAAGGATTAAATCTCAAGATTTCCAATAAAGAAGACGAAATAAAAGGTTTTGAAGTTAATATAAAAACCGAAAAAGAGCGTTTGCAGGAAATTTTAAATAATATTTCAGGTATTAATAATACTGCAAACGAGCATTTGGAAAAAAGAAACGAATTGAGAAAACGTCTTGAAAATAAAAAAGACGAAGAAAACGAGGTTCTGAAAGATAAACTTACGTTGGTGGAAAAAGTTTCCAGAATTTCAAATGAAATAGAAGTTTCCAAACAAAAGATTTCAGAAATTGAAACTCTGAAAACTGATGCTCTTGAAAAGAAAAATATATTTGAAACACAGATAACCGAGCTGGAAAAAGAACTTAAGGATTATGAAATTGTTCAGAAAAATAATCTTGATAATCTCGACAAAATCAAAAATGAAATAAGCGATTTAATTTATAACATCAATACGGCTTACCGTAAAATTGCGCAGCTGGAAGCAAACAAGCGGGCAGCTGAAGATGCAGGCTTTGGCAGAGCAATAGATACAGTTCTTAAGGCTGATATAAAAGGCGTTCATGATATTCTTGCCAAGCTTGGCAAGGTTGATGATGAGTATTCCACCGCTCTGGAAATAGCTATGGGCGGCAGAATGCGAAATATTGTTGTAGATAACGATGAAACAGCAAATGCTGCGATTGAAATTCTCAAGTCTTCACAGGCAGGACGGGCAACTTTTTTACCGCTTAACAAGATGAAGCCCCGCCCTTGGGGAATGAAAGCTCCTAATGATAAGGGAATTATAGATTTTGCAATAAATTTGATAGAATTTGACAAGATTTATGAGCCTGCATTTTATTATGCCCTTGGAGATACGCTTATTGTTGAGGATTTAGGCGTAGCAAGACGCTTAATGGGTAAGTATCGTATGGTTACCCTCGATGGAAGCCTTGTTGAAAAGACAGGCGCTATGACAGGAGGTTCTACACAAAAATCAGGGCTTAAATTTGCCCAGTCAGAAGATGAAGAATTAAGTCTTTTCAGGGAGCGGCTTCAAAAATTTGAAGAAAAATCTGCCAGCCTGGAAAAACAAAAGTTCGAAACAGAAAAGAAACTTGATGAAGTTCGCCGTGATTATTCAGGCGCAATGAATGAGTTAAACAGAAAGAAAATTGAGCTTGAAAACCTTGTAAAAAATCTTAAAGATGCTGATGCAACATTGATTTCAAAGCAGACAACGATAGAAAACCTTTCTCCTGAGCTTATAATATCAAAAGAAAGGCTTGAAGAAGTTAATTTAAAATTATCTGCGTTTTCAGAAGAGATTGAAAAACTCTCAAAAGAAATGGAAATTATTGAAAAGGCTATTCCTAAGGACGAACTAACAAAGCTCAAGGAGCAGACAGAAAGTGTGGAAGTTGAAATCAAACGTTATGAAACTAAACTTGCCAACTGCCAGAATGATATCAGAGCGTTTAATATTGAGATTAATTATGACAAAAATGCAACAACAGCGCATGAAGATAGAATTCAGGAATTAGGTCAGGAAAATATTAGACTTGTTAAGGAAAATGAGGGTTTTGCCAGAGAAATTGCTGAAACAGAAGTTAAATCAAAAGAACTCGAACTTAGAATTGCTGAAATTAGCGCTGAATTATCTGATTTGCAGGCTGAAAGAGAAAAATTTCACTCTGACGTTTTAAGTCTGGAAACAAATAAAAATGCGATGCAAGTAAGGATTGAAAGACTTATCGAGCAAACAGAAGCGTTTAAAACAAGAAGAAAAGAGCTTGAGCCAGAGCTGACCGGCATCAGGGAAGAGCTTATTAGCCAGGGGCTTGATGTGGCAGAGCTTTCTCCGACAGCTATCTCTCTGGATGAAGTTAATAAAAACATACAGAGGCTTCAAAAACGCATGGAAGACATGGAGCCTGTTAATATGAAAGCAATTACAGACTTTGATGAGGTTAAAGGCAGAAGAGAAGAGCTTCAAAACAAAATTGACACGCTTACAAGCGAAAAAGACCAGATAATTGAGAGAATGAACGGCTATGAAGACCTTAAAATAAGGTCATTTAAGGAAACATTTGAGAATGTGGACAGCAATTTTCGGGGAATTTTTGCCCGGCTTTCAGAAGGAACCGGAAGAATAGTACTTGAAAATGAGGATAATCCCCTGTTGGGAGGGTTAACTATTGAAGCCCAGCCGAGAGATAAAAAAATGCAGCGCCTTGAAGCCATGAGCGGGGGAGAAAAATCTTTAACCGCGCTTGCGTTTGTATTTGCAATTCAGCGGTATCTGCCTGCTCCGTTTTATGCGTTTGACGAAGTTGATATGCACCTTGACGGTATAAATGCAGAGAGGCTTGCCCAGTTGATAAAATCCCAGTCTTCCGGTACTCAGTTTATAGTGGTATCATTAAGGAAACCTATGATTGAGGCAGCGGACAGAACAATAGGCGTTACACAGAAAAACAGCGGCATCACTAAAGTTACGGGTGTAAAGTTGCATGATTAACAATGCATACATAAATCAACAGGAAAAATATCTTTCTCTCGAAATTTTTGAGAAATCCGAGAAAATTGCGGAAAAAACCGTTGACGGGATAGAAATTCTTGTTGAAATGGCTAAAAATGGAAAAATTGACCCATGGAATATTGATATTGCTGATGTAACCAATAAGTACCTGCAAAAACTCGTTGAAATTAAGTCATGCAGCCTTAAATTCACAGGAAGAACAATATTTTTTGCGGCAGTTCTTCTGAGGCTAAAGTCAGACGTCCTTGAGGGGATTAATATTCAAGAACCTCAGGATATACAGGAAGATAATTTTTTTGAAGATATTGATAATGTTCTTGATGACGAGTATGAAAACATAAATACCAGCAATGTAATTTCGCTGGATGACGTTTTGGAGAGAAGAACAAGCATAAGGCTTCACAGAGAGCGTATTATTACGCTTGATGACCTTATTAAACAACTTAAGTTTTATGAAAAAATTGACCAGAGACTTGCCCTCCAGAATAAAAACAGCAGAGCCTTACGAAGAGCAAGGTCTTACGAGAAATTTACTCCAGAAGATATTATAGGTATGGCTCATGATGAATATATTGAAGATAGCGTAAAAACACTTCAGGTAGTTCTTGAGCGAATATTTCTTACTGATAAAAGAGCTTCACTATGCGATCTTAAGGAAACAGGCATGGATAAGGTTTCTATATATATTGCACTACTCTTTCTTTCAGCATCAAGCAGTATTGACCTTGTTCAGGATGAATTTTATTCCGAGCTCTATGTAATTCCGGAGTGCGCTTAAT
>DYOT01000263.1 GCA_020720345.1 Candidatus Caenarcanum sp. | reverse complement strand
TTATGATCATCGCCTTATTGATGCTTCAGCAGAAAAAATTGTTGAAACAGCAAAACGTACTGATGCTAAGGTTGCAGGTCCTATTCCTCTACCGACAAGACGCAGAGTATATTGTGTTTTGAGATCTCCTCACGTTGATAAAAAATCAAGAGAGCATTTTGAAATGCGTATACACAAAAGAATAATAGATATTCACGAACCAACAAAACAAACCACCGAAGAGCTGAGCAGATTGGATTTGCCGGCAGGTGTTGACATTGAAGTCAAACTGTAATACAACATGTAAGAACAGACACATAATGTCATAAAAATGAGCGGATTAGCCGCTCTCGACATGACAAAGAAAAAGTTAATAGAAAATGAATGTGATCTACGCTAAAACGTAGCGCTCGCAGAAAGAGGAAAAAATGTCTCCAGAATTGTATGGCGAAAAGCTGGGCATGACACAAATCTATGATAAAGATGGTATTGTCATTCCTGTAACAGTTATAAAAATTGAAAAATTAACAGTAACTCAGATTAAAACCAAAAAAACTGACGGTTATGATGCTGTTCAGGTTGGTTTTTGCGAGTGTAAATCAAATAAATTAACAAAAGCACAGGTAAATCACTTGGAAAAAAACAAGTTACCTGTGTTTAAGCATTTAAGGGAAGTCAGAGTTGACAATCCGGCAGATTATGAGATAGGGCAGGAAATTGATCTTTCCGTTATGGAAAATGTTGAAAAAGTTGATGTAACAGGAAAATCAATAGGAAAAGGTTTTCAGGGCACAGTAAAACGCCATAACTTCTCCAGAGGACCTATGTCTCACGGTTCCAAGAACCACAGACTACCGGGTTCTATCGGACCGGGAACTACTCCGGGAAGAGTTTATAAAGGTCTTAAAATGGCAGGAAAAATGGGCAATAAACAGGTAACAGTAACCAAGCTTAAAATAGCCAAAATTGATAAAGATAAAAATTTACTGTTAGTAAGAGGTTCGGTGCCGGGGCCTGAAGGGAAAATAGTTAGAATTCAGCCCTCCAGAACAGTCTGGAATTCCAAATAAACATTGAAAATTGAGGAAATTATGATGTCAAAGCAGTTAGTAATACATAATAGCGACGGAAGCGAATCAGGACTTATAGATATAGATGAAAAAGTATTTGGCGAAGAGCCAAATATGCATGTTATGCATCTTGCACTCAGACGTCAGTTAAGCAACGCCCGTTCGGGAAATGCATGTTCTAAAACACGTTCTGAGGTTCGTGGAGGCGGAAAAAAACCATGGAAGCAAAAAGGAACTGGTAAGGCAAGGGCTGGTAGTTTAAGAAGTCCTTTATTTGCCGGCGGCGGCGTAATTTTTGGACCAAAACCAAGAGATTACAGCATGTCTTTACCTGTAAAAGCAAGAAGATTAGCTTTAAGATCAGCTTTATCAGCAAGATCAGAAAATATTAAAGTTATTAAAGATTTTTCTGCAATAAAAACACCAAAAACAAAAGAATTTTTAAAAATTCTGAACTCAATGAGTCTGGATGGAAAAATTCTTGTAATAGCTGACGTAAGCAATGCAGAAAATCAGCATTTAAAATTATCAGCGAGAAATGTTCCTAACGTTAAACTTATTTTGCCTACAAACCTTAACGTAAAAGACATTTTAGAAGCAAATAAAATTATAATTACTGAATCAGCAGTAAAAGAAATAACTGAGAGGTTAACAAAATAAAATGAGTATTTTGAGACAAGGACAGGAATATTTATACCAGGTGATTAAAAGACCTCTTGTTACTGAAA
>DYOT01000032.1 GCA_020720345.1 Candidatus Caenarcanum sp. | reverse complement strand
GTGTTCCCTGCTTTGCTCAGGATGACATAGCGAAATTACTGAATCAATGCACTACTTTGGAAGATTGCTTCGTTAATTCAATAATTTTATTTACAGGCGTTTTAAGCCTCGCAATGACAGCTAAAAAAGGATAATTTAATGAAAATTGCGTTTTTAATAGATTCTTTTATTTTGCCCCAATGGAAGTACAAAATAATTGAAGATTTTTATAATAATGAATCTACAGAATTACAACTGATTAAAATAAAAGCCAATAATTTTATACAAAAACTAAGCGGCATTTTGTATTATCTGTACGAAGCTCTGGATTATCTGGTTTTTAGCAAAACAAATAAGTTTAAAGAAACACAAAGCGAAAAAGATGCTCTAAAAAAAATCAATATAAAGTCTCTTAATATCCGTCATTGCGAGTGCAGCGAAGCAATCCATTCTCCAGACAATCTTGAATGGATTGCTTCGTCGCATCCGCAGGATGCTTCTCGCAATGACCAACAAATTATAAGTGAAAATAAATTTGACCTGATTATAGACCTTACAAAAACGTTTAAAAAAGACTTTTACAGTAATTTTAATGCCATGTCAAAAAAAGGTATTTGTTTTTTTGAATTTGGAGATGAATCTAATTTATACCCTCCTTTTTTCAAGGAAATTTATTTTAATATTCCGTCAATAAACGTTTCCTTAAGCCTTACAGACGGAAAATACAAAAAAACTTTGTATAAATCCTGCTCTGCCGCAAATAATATTTCTCTTTATTTAAACAATAATAAGAATCTATGGAAAATGTCGGAGTTTATTAACAGAATAATTGACGATATTAATAATTATCCGGCTTCGGTTTTTAATCCTGAAGACGAATGCTTACGTTATGACATTAAAATTCCGCCTAATAGCTTGATGATTAAATTCATATCAAAAATTTTAAAAAATCTGATTAAAACCAAAATTTCAGGGTCAAAATTCAAAAATCAATGGTTTTTAGCCTATCGCAAAATACAGGAAAATATGGATAAATTAAATTATGAAATTATAAGCCCGCCTGAAGATAAATTTTTTGCTGATCCTTTTATAATTAACGAAAACGGAAAAAGTTATATTTTTTTTGAGGAATGTTGTTTTTCAGACCCTAAAGGGGTTATTTCCTATTTTGAAATAAATGAAAATGGCGAGATTTCACCGCCAAAAACGGTGCTTGAAAAAGACCATCATCTTTCTTACCCTTTTGTTTTCAAATACGAAAATAAATATTATATGATACCGGAAACACTTGCTAATAAGACAATAGAACTTTATGAAGCAATAAAATTTCCTGAAGAATGGCAATTAAATAAAATTTTATTTAATAATGTCCACGCAGTGGATACTTCTTTACTATTTCATAACGACAAATTCTGGCTTTTTACAAATATGTCGGCGAATGGATCGTCTCTGTCCGATGAGCTTTTTCTTTTTTATTCAGACTCCCTCTTTGGAGAATGGAAATCTCATCCGAAGAATCCTATCATTTCTAATACAAAGACTGCGAGATCAGCAGGAAAACTTTTCTTTTACGAAAACAAACTTATAAGACCCAGCCAGGAAAATTCTGTACGCTACGGCTACGCTTTAAACTTTAACTCTGTAGATATCCTTAATGAAGATGAATACAAAGAAACCCTGATAAAAAATATACCCCCTCACTTTATAAAAGATAACCTTGCAGTTCATACTTTTAACAGTGATAACACGTACAACATTATAGACGGAATGAGGCTTATAGAAAAATAAGAGGCAGTAAACTTAATGACCGGTGCAACTTTAGAAAAAAATTTAACCTCAAAAAAACTATTGATTAATAACTCCTTAATAAGTTTGTTAATACAGGGAGGACCGGCGCTGCTGGCATTTTTTACTATTCCCCTAATGATAACAGGGCTTGGTAACGAAAAATTTGGCATTTTAACTCTTATTTGGGCAATAATAGGAGCTTCAAGTATTTTTGATTTTGGCATAGGACAGGCTTTAACACAGTTTGTCGCCAAAAAACTCGGGCTAAAAGAAACTGAAGATATCCAAAATTATATAGCAACAGCTGTTGCCTCTATTTTTATGCTGGGTCTTGTTGTTTCAGTTATTGTTTTTTTGGCGGCGCCGTTTATAGCTAAAAAATTTATACACATATCTCCTGCTTTCGTTAATGACTCTATCGGTTCCTTCCGTCTACTTGCAATAACAATACCGTTTTTAATGCTTAACATCTCTATTATAAGATTACTTGAAGCCTGTCAGGAGTTTAAGCTTATCGGTCTCCTTAAAATACCTGTTGTCTTCTGCAATTATGTTGCCCCCGTATTTATTCTCTTTTTTTCCAAAAGCTTAATAGCTGTTGTAAGTGTGCTTGTACTTGGAAGAATTGCATCCTGTCTCGCATATTTATGGTTTGGACGAAAAATAATCCTTATTTTTTCAAAAG
Source organism: Candidatus Caenarcanum sp. (assembly GCA_020720345.1). Classification (GTDB taxonomy): domain Bacteria; phylum Cyanobacteriota; class Vampirovibrionia; order Gastranaerophilales; family UBA9971; genus DYOT01. The sequence goes on along the minus strand of DYOT01000032.1, from coordinate 7,501 downwards.
AAATAAAAATTAAAACCGCTTACTTAAAGCCTTTATTAACTTTTGGAAGCTGGGTAACTGTCAGCAATATTGTAAATACTATTGTGGTAAACATAGACCGTTTTATTATTGCAGGCTTAATTTCTGCTGAAGTGGTCGCTTTTTATACGACTCCGCTGGATGCCCTATCAAGAATATACACAATACCTATGGCGTTAATGAGTGTTATGTTTCCGGCATTCAGTTCAGAATTTTTTTCAAACATTGAAAGAGCCCGAAATCTTTATTTTAAATCTATGAAAATAATATTTTTTATAGTTGCCCCTATCTGCATAATTCTTTTCCTTTTCGCAAAACAAGGGCTTACTATGTGGGTGGGAAGCGCTTTTGCGGAAAGCAGCCATGTCATAGCAAAAATAATAATTCTTGGCGTGTTTTTACAGAGCTTAAATATACTTAATTACAATTTTGTTCTTGCTACCGGAAAATCTGAAGTACAGGCAAAAATATATCTTGCCGAGTTTCCTGTTTATCTTGCCTCTCTGTGGTTTTTTATAAAATATTTTGGTCTTGTAGGAGCTGCTCTAGCCTGGTTATTTAGAATAACACTGGACTTTTTATTGTTTAATTTTTTCGCCCTAAGACTTATTAAATTAAGGAGGAATGATGAAAAAAAATAAAAATATAATTTTAACAAACAAAATAAAAATAGTTATATGGGATTTGGATGAAACATTCTGGAAAGGCGCATTGTCTGAAGAAGGCATCCATATAATAGAAAAAAATATTTCTATCGTAAAACAATTGACAGACAGAGGAATATTGAATTCTATAGTGTCAAAAAACAATTATGATGCTGTAAAAGAGATTTTAACAGAATTAAACGTTTGGGATTATTTTATTTTTCCTTGCATAGACTGGATGCCTAAAGGTGAAATGATAAAATGGGTGCTCGAAAAAGCACAGTTAAGAGACGAAAATACCCTGTTTATTGATGACAATCATATGAATTTAGCTGAAGCGCAGTTTCATAATCCTAAAATTAATATTGCAGGTCCTGAATTTATCGATGAAATGCTATTGCATAAGTCTTTTCAGGGAAAAGATGACCGGAATCATTCAAGGTTAAAACAGTATAAACTTCTTGAAACAAAAGAAGAAAATAAAAAGTTTTTTTCAAGCGATACAGAGTTTCTTGTTAATTCAAATATCAAAGTTGAAATATTTAAAGATACAGAAAATTATTTTGACAGGATATTTGAACTGGTAGACAGAACAAACCAGCTTAATTTTACAAAAAAAAGAATATCGGAAGATGAATTAATTGATTGTCTTAAAAATCCTGATTTTGACAATGCCTGTATACAGGTAAAAGATAACTACGGAGATTACGGCATTGCAGGATTTTATTCTCTAAATAAGCAACTTAACCAGCTTGAGCATTTAATTTTTTCCTGCAGGATATTAAATCTTGGGGTTGAGCAGTATATTTATGCTTTGCTTGAATTTCCTAAAATAAAAATCATACCGGATGTTGCTGCCCAAATAAATAATCAGGAAATGCCCTTCTGGATTAACTCAGATGATTCTGAAAAGCAAACTGTCACAAAAAACAAAAAAAGAAAGAAGTATAACCTTTTAATTAAAGGGGGATGCGATCTGGAACAAGTGGCGCATTATTTACGCCATGAAAATATTAATCTTAAAACAGAATTCCCTTTCACTTTTAAAAATCATCATCAATTGCGCAGCGACTGTACGTTATGCATGAGAAACTCCGTTGAATTAAACAGCGAAACCAAGGATAGGTTAATAAGAGAAGTTCCTTTTATGGGAAGACCTTTATTTGAGACTGAAGTATTCAACAATGATTATGACGTGCTGATTCTTAGCCTTGTAAATAACTACTGGACAGTGCTTTATAATGAAAAAACCACCGGAATAAATATTCCGTCAGTTCACAGAATATTTGATGAATCGACAGGAGAATTAAGTGATTATTTCCCGACAAGAGGGATTGAATATAACGGGGACTTATTAAAAATATTCAAGGAAAAATATGCTTATATGGGCGAATTATCTCCTGAAGAATTTAAAGCCAATCTTAAATTTATGAGAGAAAGAATAACGAGACCGATAATATTTATTAATGCGACTGAAGTTCCTTTTACTGACTGGGAAAACACACCGGCTGAAGCAAGAATAAATGTTTCAATAGAAAGAATTATTACAATGAATCGTATACTTGACGATTTTATCGCTGAAAATAAAGACTGTCATCTTCTGGATTTAAGGGAAATAGTTATTAAAAGCAGTGATATGAAGATTTCAGCTTTTCACTACAGGAGAGAAATTTACATTAAAATGGCTGAAAAACTTTTAAAAATGCTTGAAGACTTTAATGATTCAGAATTTAAATTAAAGAGGATAGATTTTATTCAAGCTGTTGCCGCCAAATTTATGACAGATATTAAAGATAAAATCATGTTTAAAATAATTCAAAAGAATTCTGAATAAACATCAGGATTATTCCATAAGAGATACAACCCTGTGTTTCAGTTCTTTCAAAGGCGTATAAAGAAATTCATATTTTCTTAAAAATGAGGAATCTGTTTTCATACTCATAATTATAGACTCTGAATTAGCAAAGTTATGTTTATAGGAATGAGCTCCAATTCCAAAATCAATAACGGAAAAATTTCTTTTAAACCCTTCATTAAAAAAATGATAATGTATCAGCAAACTTGGCGAAATAACCTCAAAAGCAGGGTCATAAGACGAAGCTGTTATTGTAATCCTGTCAAAAGACTTATAGGACAACTGAAAAGAAATGGATGTGTTTGTCTCTTCATATGACAGCCTTGATAATAAAAGCAAATCAGTATTAAAATAAATATCTTTTATAAATAGCTCATTTTCTTTCGCATGAAAAACAGTCCATCTTTTTTTATGCTGTGCAAGCATTTCTTCAAAATAACCCGAATTTTTTTCAACTTCAAATTCAAAATTCAGTTTCTGGTTAAATTTATTGTTTGAGCTTGTTATTTTTCTTTTTATCCTGTGGGTAAAAGATTTATCAAACTTAAAATTCTTATCGGCGTGAAATTTTAAAGAACTGAAATATATTTTTTTAGAAAAAAGCCTGCTGTTCTCAACTTGTCTAAACAGGAATTTTATAAAATCGCTTTCAGGATTAACAAGTCTTAAATCCACTTTTAACTGTTTGTTAATTATATCTGCGATTATATCTTTTGTGTTTTGGGCTGAAGAAGTAAGAATATCAAATTCGTCATAAAAACCGGGTTTCGTCCCTATAATATTTAACTCTTTGCCTGTTAAATAAAATGGGGCAAGCGCCTTAAGTTCATTCTCCTCCCATATAGTGTAAATATAAAGTTTTCTGTTTTTGTTTCCAAAGTGTTTATACCAAATTAAGCACCATTCAGGGGAAAGATTATAATCCCCTTTTAATAATGTGAAAAGTTTATGCCATTCTGATAATAAATTTTCATCAAATTTGTCGTAAATTATAATTTTATCCAATTATTTATACCTTTATTTATCTAGTTAAAACTTTATTTTCGGGCTCGCTGATTGACTCAAAGCTCCCGTATAATTTTAATTCGGGACTGCTTTTCTTATAGTCCTGATAAATTTTTTGCCATGTTGGAGAAACATCTTTCATGTTATAAGTATCATCATTCTTCTTAAAAATTCCGCAGTATCCGCATAATAATTTCAACTGCGTTCTTAGTGCTTTTTCTGTTATGCCATTTATGCTTTTTATTCCTATATCTAATCCTAAAACTCTGTCAATGCTTGCCGCAGCGCCACAGGAATAATATCCGTACCGTGTCAGAGCAGTTCCCGCAGTTGAAACAGTTGAGCATGCTTTTGAGAAATCAGTTTTAGCCTTAATATATTTTTCTACATCAACAGGAGCCACATTAAAGGTATAAAAATGAGAATTTTTTGGTGAAGTTTTACTGCTGTTTTCCTTATGAATAATCTCCGGCAAGTTTTTCAGCACATTTTTTGTTTCCACGCTAAAACCGTTTGTGGATATGGTTATTTTGGTATTAGGAGAATATTTTATCTTATAGTCTATTAAAAGGTCGCAAATTTCATAAATATTCGGGTGTAATGTCGGCTCTCCGCCTATTATTACAATAAAATTCCATTTTTTACCTGCTTTTATGCTTTCATTAATAAAATATTTTATTTGATCAATTGACATGCATTCATTGCTTGGCGCCTGCCTGCATGATCTATCGCAATGATAACATCTCATATTGCATTTTGTGGTTATTTCAATTTCAATTTTGTTTTTATGAATAAAAGAAGGCAGATTTATATATTTTTTAATGTTTATATCCAGGCTTCTATAAATTTTAAAAACGCCCTGCCAGTAAGAAACATGCGACAGAAAGGCTATTTTTTTCAAAATTAAATCCATAGAATTATAGTTTTTATTTATAAAATCAAATTCTTTTCTTAAATATTCCATTGATTTTGGAACTGTAAGTCTATAGCGATAAGACATAATTAAACCTTTTGCTCCTCAAAACTTCTTACACGTACATAATTAAATTATGGATGTGTAATTCAAACAATTAGCACAGTGTTTATAAATAATTAGTCTTGCTGTGTAATTTATTTAATTTAACTATCTGTGTATAAATTAATTCAAATAGTAAAGAGACTTGGATTTGTTAAATTTATATGAAAATTTTGCTTATAAATAATACTTTTGGAAATTTTGGAGGAGGCTCTGAAAAAGTAAGTTATGAAACAGGAAAAATTTTAAGAGAAAAAAGTTTTGAAGTTTTCTTCTTCTCAAGCAATAAAAAACCTTATTATGAAAAAGATTATATATACAACATTTTTTTCCCGTCAGAACCTAATAAATACAATTTATACGGCTTGTTCAGAATGTTTTATAATTTTGAGGCGGAAAAAAAATTAACAAGGCTGTTGAAAATAATAAAGCCTGATGTTGTTCATATTAATAATATTGCTCATAATTTAACCGTTTCAGTTCTTGTTGCATGCAAAAAAAATAATGTGCCTGTAGTTATGACGCTTCATGATTCACATTTTGCCTGTCCAACAGGGATATTAATAAAAGGCAAAAAAGGCTATTGCACAAAGATGAGCTGCGCAAACGGAAATATTTTACCCTGTATAACAAATAAATGTTATAGCAACAATTTTTTAAAAAGTTCAATTGCGGCTCTGGAGTTTTGGTTCAGAAAAAGAGGGGGTTTTTACAACATTCCTGATGCTTTTATTTGTCCGAGTAATTATTTATATAACCTTGCGGTTAAATCAGGAATAAGAAAAGATAAGCTGTCTGTTATAAATAATTTTGCAAGCCCGGAATATTTGCTTAATAAGCCTGAATATTCAAACCAAAATTATTTTTTATATGCAGGAAGGCTTGTTAAAGAAAAAGGACTGGAACATCTTTTAGAAGCTTTTAGCCGCATGCCTGAAATTAAACTTAAAATAGCCGGAGAAGGGGTAAACAAAAAAGCCCTTGAAAAACTTGCCGGAAAATTAAATCTTTCTAACGTTGAATTTTTAGGACTTAAAACCTTAAGTGAGCTTGAACTTTTATATAAGAACTCTATAGCGACAATTTTGCCGAGTGTTTGCTCAGAAGTATTCGGATTAACCATTGTTGAATCATTTGTTTTTGGAAAACCTGTAATAGCAAGCAATATAGGAGGCATCCCCGAAGTCATAAGCGATAACTATAACGGTTTTCTTGTTTCTCCGGGAAATGCCGAAGAAATAAAACAAGCCGTACTTAAACTTTACAATAATAATCCACTCGCTGTTGAAATGGGGATAAATGCAAGAAAAACCATTGAAGAACGGTTTACTACTGAAATTTATTTTGAAAAACTGGTAACTATTTATAGCACGTTCTTGAAAAATATTCGAAATTTAAAATCAAAGCTAATTTTACAGAAAAAATGAGTCTTGAGATTGAAAATTCTGTTCGTTAATAACTTTTTTTCTGAATACGGCGGAGCAGAAAAAATTTTGCTTAATCAAGCTTCTTTGCTTCAAAAAAACAATATTGAAGTTTTTTTCTTTGCGTCTTTAAAACCTCCTCTTTTTATTGAAGATTATGAATATAAAAAATATTTTCCCGAACATACAGAAATCAGAAAAGCGGATAAGCTCAGTATATTAAAAAATTTCTTTAATATATTTTATAATCCGTCCGCTAAAGCAAACCTTAAAGCCTATATTAAAGAAATAAAACCCGATATTGTCCATATACACAATATTAACTATATTCTTACCTCTTCAGTTCTGGATGCCTGCAAAGAACTGCGCATTCCGACTATTATGAGCGTACATGACCCAAGGATGATTTGCCCCGGCGGAGCTCTCCGGTTTGAAAATAAAACTTATTGCAAAGATGAAAAATGTTTAAATTCACATCCTTTCCACTGTATCTTTAACAAATGCAAGGACGGCAGTTTTAAATCAAGCACAATCGCAACGGCAGAAAATCTTTTTGTGAGGCAGAGCCGGAAACTTGATTATGTTTCCTGTTTTATAACCCCGAGTATGACTCTGTATAATTTATTAATTCGAGCGGGTTTCGAGAAGACCAAATTGAAATTTATTCCGCACTTTTTAGATGACAGGTTTTTTGAAAATCAGCCAAATTATACTAATCAGGGCTATTTTCTTTACATAGGAAGGCTGGCAAAAGAAAAAGGGCTCGATTATCTTTTAAAAGCAGCTTCGACCCTACCAGAAGAAATTAAAATACACATAGTGGGCGATGGTCCTCAAAGAGCTGAGCTTGAAATTACGGCAAAAATTTTAAACCTGAAAAATGTTATTTTTAAAGGTTTTATGGAAGGTCTTGAGCTTGAAGAAGAATATAAAAACTGCATTGCGACTATTTTACCCTGTAACTGGTTTGAAGTATTTGGTTTAACTATAATTGAATCTTTTGCTTACGGCAAACCCGTTATAGCTTCAAAAATCGGCGCTATACCTGAATTGGTGATTGATTTTGAAAACGGATTTACCTTTAAACCTGAAAACACCATAGAATTAGCCGATGCTATTCATAAGATGCACTACGATAAGGAACTTGTACAAAAAATGTCTATAAAATCAAGAAAAAAAGCCGAAGAACTTTTTAATTCCGGCCGACATTATGAACAGCTTATAAAGGTTTATGAATCAGTTCTTTAATGGCTTTAAAACTTGCTAAGGCATTTAATACTACTCCTGAATTTTAGATTAATATGCAATCTCATTATGACTTAGCTCAGGCAAAAAAACTGCTAATCTTGATGATGTTCAGGTTATGTACGGGTAAATCTGTTATTCGTATCAAAACAACACGCAAAGACACGAAACTTTACTATCACTCAGTTTGAGAAAATTATCAGATACTTTGCGAAAAAAAATTAAAACCAGTCGTTTTTGACTGGTTTTTCTCAATTTGACTGATAAACTTTATCAAACCTCCTGATAATGTATA
>DYOT01000031.1 GCA_020720345.1 Candidatus Caenarcanum sp. | reverse complement strand
AGTATGCGAAGCAGGAGTGCCGGTTTTCCGAAAACCAAACTCATTTTAGTATACATGATTCATGAATCGTGTACTTAATGGCGAAGCGAATGCTTCCGTGGCAATCCAATTCCTTAACAAAAAATATTTTCAGCAATTAAATCGCCCATTTGCGAAGTTCCAACAAGGGTTTTGCCTTCACTCATAATATCAAAAGTTCTATAACCGTCTTTAAGAACCTGTTTTACGGCATTTTCAACAGCTTCTGCTTCATTATCAAGATTAAAACTGTATTTAAGCATCATTGCAGCCGACATAATCGTTGCAATTGGATTGACCTTGTTAAGACCTTTTAAATCCGGTGCGCTTCCGTGGGAAGGTTCATACATTGCGGGACCTTTATCCGTTAAACTCGCACTTGCAAGCATCCCAAGAGAACCTATAAGCATTGAAGCTTCATCAGAAAGAATATCGCCGAAAATATTCCCTGTAACCATCACATCAAACTGTTTAGGGTTTCTTATCAGTTGCATTGCGGCGTTATCAACGTACATGTGTGAAAGTTCAACTTCGGGATAATTTTTTGCAACTCGTTCTACCACTTCTCTCCACAGCCTTGAAACGTCAAGAACATTGGCTTTGTCTACAGAGCATAATTTTTTGCTTCTTTTCATAGCAATAGCAAATGCCAATTTAGCGATTCTTTCGATTTCATATTCCCAGTAAATCATGTTATTAAAGCCTACTTTTTGCCCATTTCTTTCTTGTATGCCTTTAGGCTCGCCAAAATAGACATCTCCTGTCAGCTCCCTGACAATCATAATGTCCACTCCCTTAACATATTCTTCTTTTAATGTAGAAGAGGAAACAAGTTCGTCATACATCATGGCAGGTCGTAAGTTGGCAAATAGTTCGAGCTCTTTTCTAATACCCAAAAGACCTTTTTCAGGTCTTATAGCAGGGTCAAGAGTGTCATATTTCCAGTCGCCCACAGCTCCAAGAAAAACCGCGTCAGAATTTTTTGCCAGTTCAATAGTTTCTTCAGGAAGGGGTACTCCTTTTTCATCAACAGCTATGCCGCCAATTAAACCGTAAGTGAATTTGAATTTATGACCGAATTTTTCTGTTATTGCTTTTAAAACTTTTATTCCCTGTTCGATTACATCCGGTCCTATTCCATCGCCCGGAAGCACCGCAATTTTATACGTATTTGCCATTTTAATACCTTTCTGTAAAAAATATTTTTTTAAAACTTTTATTAAAAAATAAATATAATTACTTAATTCCCAGTTTTTTGCGAGTGTAGTTAATCAAACCGCCAACTGATACAAGCTCCTGAATAGATTTAGGAAACGGATTTGTTTTATATATTTTGTTTTTAGTTAAATTTTTGATTTCGCCTGTATCGAGATTAACTTCAATTTCATCGCCGGAATCGGTTTCATGTGCAATATCAGAATTTTCCAGAATAGGAAGCCCGATATTTATTGCGTTTCTAAAAAATATTCTTGCAAAGCTCTTTGCAATAACAACTGAAACACCGCTTGCCTTAATTGCAATTGGAGCGTGTTCTCTTGAGCTTCCGCAGCCAAAATTGTTTCCTGCAATAATAATATCACCTTGTTTGACATTTTTGACGAAAGATTCATCAATATCTTCCATACAATGCTCCGCAAGTTCCTGCGGGTCTGTGGTGTTAAGATATCTTGCAGGTATGATAACATCGGTATCCACGTCATCTTCATATACCCATGCCCTGCCGTTTTTTATCGTTTCCATATTATTTTCCTCTTTAAATATTTTAGCCATATTATATATCAAAGTTTTCTCAAGAAAAATAAAAAGATGTATAATAAAACTATTATGAAAGTATTTAGCTTGAAACAAATGAAAAAAATTTTTTTAGCAGGATTATGTTTTTTAGTATTAATGTTTTTTGTTGGAACAGCATATTCGCAAGATGCCAATTATTATTACTTTAAAGCAAATACAAGCCTGACTTCAGGCAAAACGGAAGATGCTGTTAGGTTCTACAACAAAGCTATAAGTCTTGATGCAAATTTTTTTGAGGCGTATATAGGTCTTTCAATAGCTTACAGAGAGACTGGGGAATACGATAAAGCATTAGAATCAATCGAGTATGCAATTAAATTAAAGCCAGACTACTACCAAGCTTATTATAATCTCGGTTTAATACTTGAAAAGCAGCAGAAATGCGAAGAAGCCATTACTGCTTATGAGAAATTTTTATGGGGAGTCCCTGACGCAGCCAGATTTTCTGATGTAAAACAAAGAATTTCAAGATTAAAAGGGTGTAAATAGTCTTGGCGCTATAAAAATTTATTGACAAAAAATCTGTTGTTAATAGAATAGAGACGTGTAAAGATTTCATAAAGATAAAATTTTTTTATATAATATTAATGAAAGTAGGTATAATTATGGCGGTTCCAAAGAAAAAATCAGGCAGATGCGCCCAGGGGCACAGAAGATCCCATTGGAAAGCTAATCCTCAAAGTCTGGTAAAATGTTCAAATTGCAACGAAATGGCTATTACTCATACAGTTTGCGCCAGTTGTGGTTATTATGACGGAAAACTTGCCAGCAAAAAAGTGGCAGAATAACAAAAGTAGCAAAGTACACGGTAAGAGTAGTTCAAAATGTCAATAAAAATTGCAATAGACGCAATGGGCGGTGATTATGCGCCGGAGGAAATTGTAAAAGGCTCTGTCCTTGGAGCAAGAGAGCATAATGTTTCTGTGTTGCTTGTTGGACAGGTTGATAAAGTTAAGGCAGAACTGGATAAATATGATATAACAGGTCTTGACATAGAAATTGTCAGGGCTGATGAAGTGATAGAAATGTGTGAAGCACCCGGAAGCGCAATACGCAGAAAAAAAGGTGCTTCTATCGTTGTTGCTGTAGAACAGGTAGCCAAAGGAAAAGCCCAAGCTCTTGTAGCAGCTGGTAGTACTGGTGCGGCAATGGCAGCAAGCCTTTTCGGGCTTGGAAGGCTTCCAGGAATAGACAGACCCGCAATTGCACTTGTTCTTCCTACTATGGATAAGCCAGTTGTGCTTATTGATGCTGGTGCTAACAGCGAATGCGAACCAGAAAACCTTTATCAATTCGGTATTATGGGAAGTGCTTTTTCTTCAAAAGTTGTTGGTGTTGAAAATCCAAGGGTTGGTATTATAAATATAGGCGGTGAATCAGGAAAAGGTAATACCCTTGCTCAAGATTCATACAAGCTCTTTACTTCAAGAGAAAATTCCACCCTGAACTTTATAGGCAACGTCGAAGGAAGAGAAATTTTTACAGGTATTTGTGATGTGGTTGTATGTGACGGCTTTGTTGGGAATGTAACTTTAAAGGTTACTGAAGGCGTTGCCCATATGATGATAAGGCAGTTTAAAGACCAGCTTTATTCGTCTTTACTCGCCAGAATTGGAGCTTGGATTGCTAAACCCGCACTTTTAAAACTAAGACAAAAAACAGATTATAATGAATACGGCGGAGCTTTACTGCTGGGGATAAAGGGGACCTGTGTAATTTCACACGGAAGCAGCAAGGCTTTGGCAATTAAAAATGCTATTAGAGTGGCTAAAGAGTCTGTTGAAAAAGATGTAAACGGTAAAATTTCCAGATTATACGAGTCAAATAAATTATGACAGCTAAAATATATCCGGTAACAATAACCGGAGTCGGCAAAGGCTTACCGGAGAAGGTAATAACCAATAATGATCTTGAAAAATTGGTTGAAACAAGTGATGAATGGATTTTTACAAGATCAGGCATTAAAGAAAGAAGAGTTGTCAGCGGTAATGAAACAGCTTCATCACTTGCTGTAAAGGCAGGAATTGAAGCCCTCAAATATGCCGGAGTTGAGGCAATAGATTTAGATTTAATTATTTGTGCAACATCTTTGCCTGATAATCTTTACCCTTCCTGTGCATGCGAGGTTCAAGCTCAAATAGGAGCTGTTAATGCAGCAGCTTTTGATGTTGTGGCAGCTTGCAGCGGGCTTATATACGGCTTAAAAATTGCAAATAATTTTATAAAAACAGGCGAATATAAAAATGTCCTGATAGTCGGAGTTGATGTTCATTCCCGATTCGTTGACTGGAATGACAGGACAACCTGTGTGCTTTTCGGCGACGGGGCAGGTGCGCTTTTGGTTCAAAGAGCTGAAGACGAACAGAATGACATCCTTTGTATTGATATAAATGCTGACGGCAGAATGGGAAAAGAACTTAGAATTCCTTTATACGGGTCTAACTGCCCGCTTGCTGAGCCAAATTCACCGGAATTACAGCATGTTAATATGAACGGACGCGAAATTTACAAGTTTGCAGTTAACAGAACCCCTGAATCTATTTTGAATGTTCTGTCAAAAGTTGATTTGACAGTAAATGATGTTGATAAATACATACTTCATCAGGCAAATATAAGAATTATTCAATCTATAGCCGCTAAACTCGGTGAAGATGAAGAGAAATTTTACGTCAATCTTGATAAATACGGAAATACATCTTCTGCTTCAATAGCAATTGCCTTGACAGATGCCCTTGAAGAAAATAAAATTAATTATCCTTCAACGATTATTTTAAGCGGATTCGGCGCAGGATTAACGTGGGGAACAGCTATTGTTAGATGGCGCGCAAAGGATCACCGCTGTCATTCAGAATCTATATAGAGGAGAGGCTACTATGAATAAAATAGCTTTTGTTTTTCCGGGACAGGGTTCTCAATATTCAGGGATGGGGCAGGATTTATACGAAAATTATGCTGCCGCAAAAAATATATTTGAAGAATTTAATTCTATACTTAATAAAAACATTAAAAAATTATGTTTTGAGGGAAGCGAAGAAGATTTAAAACAGACAGTTAATTCCCAACCTGCAATTTTGGCGGTTTCTTTAGCGGCTTATGCAGCATTCAAATCAAAAATCGGACTACAGCCTGATTATTTAGCAGGACACAGCCTTGGTGAATATTCCGCTCTTTATGCCGGCGGAGTAATAAGCCTTTCTGAAATCATAAAACTGGTTCAAAAACGTGCTGAATTGATGAACGAAGCACAATCAGGAAGCATGAGCGCAATTCTTGGAATGGAAGATGAAAAACTTGAACAAATGCTGAAAGAGATTTCACCTGAAGGCATAATTTGTGCCGCAAATTATAATACACCCGGTCAAACTGTTATCAGCGGAGAAACAACAGCGGTAGAAAAGGCTAATCAGCTTGCTTCACAAATGGGAGCCAAGAGAGTTATTCCTCTTGCCGTTAGTGGAGGATTTCATTCACGATTAATGAAACCTATTGCCGAAAAATTTGCACGCTATGTTAATGACACAAACATTAACGATGCAAACGTTCCTGTTGTAACAAATGTAGATGCGCGTCCTACAGTAGATAAAGCTGAAATTGCTTCTAAAATGATTAAACAGATGTATTCTTCAGTTTATTGGAAGCAAACAATTACTTTTATGGTTGAACAAGGCGTCGATACTTTCATAGAAATTGGACCCGGCAAGGTTTTGTCAGGAATGATAAAGAAAATTTGCAGTACTGCTAAAGTTTATAATATTTCAAATGCAGAATCATTGGAACAAACATTAAATTTATTTAATGCAGAAGTCAGTGTTTAATAAAAAGAGAGGACTCTAAAATAATGAGCGAATCAAAAAAAATAGCGTTAATAACCGGAGCATCAAGTGGGATTGGAAAAGTTTGCGCAATTGAACTTGCCAAAGAAGGCTTTGTTACAATAATCAATTATTATCCGACGCCGACCTGCGAAGCTGACGCTAATAATGTTGTAAGTGAAATTCAATCGCTTGGAGGACAGGCAAAAGCTCTCGGCTGTGATGTCACAAAAAGCGAAGAAGTTGAAAAAATGGTTAGTCAGATAATGGAAGAATTCGGCAGGATAGACGTTCTGGTTAATAATGCCGGAATTACAAGAGACGGTCTGCTTGTAAGGATGTCTGATGATGACTGGGAAAGAGTTGTTAATACTAACCTTAACAGCGTTTTCTATGTTACCAGACCTGTTGCTAAAGTAATGATGAAGCAACGAAGCGGAAATATCATTAATATGGCTAGCATTACAGGTGTTTATGGAAATGCGGGACAGGCAAACTATGCTTCTACAAAGGCAGCAGTAATTGGTTTTACAAAAACCATAGCTAAAGAACTTGCTTCCAGAAACATCGTTGCAAATGCAATAGCACCAGGATTCATTGCAACTCCTATGACGGAGAAGCTTGATACCGAAAAAATAGCTGAACGTATACCTCTTAAGCGTCTTGGAACGCCGGAAGATATTGCGGATCTAGTAAAATTCCTTGCGAAATCAAATTTATACATTACAGGACAAGTAATTGGTGTTGATGGCGGTTTGGTGATATAATTACAAACTGTAACATTAATTGTTCACCTGTAGACAAAATATTTTGATTTCAATATAAATAGTAAAGATAAATTAAATAATTTTAATTTTCGTTGAATGTACACACTTTATTTAAATGTAAAAAGGAGAAAAAAATGAGCGACACTTTTGAAAGAGTAAAAAAGGTTATAGTTGACCAGTTAAGCGTTGATGAAGCTGAAGTAACTGCACAGGCAAGCTTTACAACAGATCTTGGTGCTGATTCACTTGACACTGTTGAGTTAGTAATGGCATTTGAAGAAGAATTCGGTATTGAAATTCCTGATGAAGAAGCTGAAAAAATTATTAAAGTTCAGGACGCAGTGAGCTTTATAGACAAAAACAAAGAGTAGAAAAGTAAGGAAATAATGATGAATAATAAAACCAGAAGAGTTGTAGTAACAGGAATGGGTGTATTAAGCCCCTTCGGTGTTGGACTTGACTTGTTCTGGGATAATCTTGTAAAGGGCAACAGTGGAATAAAACCTATTACTATTATAGATTTACATGCACACCCTGTTAAATTTGGTGGTGAATGTACAGGTTTTGATCCTGATCTGTATCTGGACAGAAAAGAAAACAAAAAAATGGACAGATACACTCAGCTTGCTATGGTAGCTGCAATTGAAGCAGTAAAAGATTCCGGGCTTGATATGAGCAAAGAAGACGCAACAAGAGTTGGTGTCTATGTAGGAAGCGCTTCCGGCGGAATGGCAACAATGGAAAAAAATCATGCGGTGATTATGGAAAAAGGACCTACAAAATGCAGTCCTTTTACAGTGCCTATGATGATTGTTGATATGGCTGCAGGTAGAATTTCAATTCAGTTCAATGCTAAAGGTCCGAATAAATCCATAGTAACCGCATGTGCAACAGCTTCACATTGTCTTGGCGATGCATTCAGAACTATAGTATACGGTGATGCCGATATTATGATTGCCGGAGGCAGCGAAGCTCCTCTTACCACGCTTGGAATGGCTGGTTTTTCGAGTGCAAGAACATTATCCAGAAGAAATGACGAGCCTGAAAAAGCTAGCAGACCTTTTGACAAAGATAGAGACGGCTTTGTTATGTCAGAAGGCGCAGGTATTTTCGTGCTTGAGGAATTAGAACATGCCCTTAATAGAGGTGCCAAAATATACGGCGAATTTGTCGGATATGGCGCCACAGGCGATGCCAATGATATTGTCGCTCCATGCGCCGATGGAGATGGTGCAGCCAGAGCTATGGAATGCGCTCTTAGAGATGCAGGTATGAATCCTGAAGAAATTCAATATATTAATGCTCACGGCACCAGCACATCTCTTGGAGACATTGCTGAAACTATAGCAGTTAAAAGAGTCTTTGGTGATTATGCCAAAAACGGGCTGCTTGTTAGTTCAACCAAAAGTATGACAGGTCATGCTCTTGGTGCGGCAGGTGCAATTGAAGCAGCAGTATGTCTTAAAGCTATTGAATCAGGAATAATTCCACCAACAATTAATCTTGATAATCCTGACGAACAGTGCGATCTTGATTATGTCCCGCATCAGGCAAGAAAAGCCGATAACATTAACGGAGTTATGTCGAATTCATTCGGATTCGGCGGGCACAACGCTTCACTGATATTCAGAAGATACCAATAAAAAGCATATATTTTTATATTTTTAAATGGGTGCTGTATACAGCACCCATTTAAGCTTTATTTACCCGGTATTTTACCGTATTAATATTTAACCATTGAAACTACTTTAATATTTTTATTGTCAGGCATTTTTTTCATCCCGTTAAGAAAAAGCAGTTCAATTACAAAGGCAACACCCACAGGATTGCCGCCGATTTTTTTAATCAGTTCGCATGCTGCTGAAGCAGTTCCTCCTGTTGCCAGAAGATCGTCCACTAACAAAACTCTTTTTCCCGGCTCAATAGCGTCTTTATGTATTTCAATGCAGTCAGTACCGTATTCAAGTTCATACTCCATCTGTTCAACCTCTGATGGAAGTTTGCCGGGCTTTCTTATAACAACCAGCCCTGCCCCAAGATTATAAGCAACAGGTGCGCCAAAAATAAAGCCTCTTGATTCAATGCCGGTTACATAATCAATGTCCGCATCTTTAAATTCATCGGTAATATAATCCACAATTCTTTTAAAAGCGTCGCGGTCTTTAATTGCTGTGGTTATATCCTTAAAAAGAATTCCGGGTTTTGGAAAATCAGGAATGTCCCTGATACATGCTTTTACTAATTCCGGCATTTTTATCTCCTCTTCTTATTATTTTAAAAATCAATTCACAAATAATATTTTACCTGAAAATCTATTTTTGGGCTTGATTAATTGAGCAAATGACAGTTTGCTGTATGATTTTCAGAAATATTAATTGTTTCAGGCTTTATATTCCGACAAATATCCATAACTTGCGGGCATCTTGTATGGAATTTACAACCGGAAGGCGGGTTCACAGGGCTTGGCAAATCGCCTTTAAGGATAATTCTGTTTAATAATTTATTTTCAGGATCAGGAACAGGCACAGAACTTAACAATGCCTGAGTGTAAGGATGTTGGGGATTTGAATATAATTCCTTAGTTGTCGCAATTTCAATAATTTCACCAAGATACATAACCGCAACCCTATCGCAGATATATCTTATGACGCTTAAATCGTGCGAAATAAACAGGTAAGTTAGCTTCAGCTCATTTTTAAGTTTTTTCATAAGGTTAATGATCTGCGCCTGAATACTTATATCAAGGGCACTTACAGGTTCATCAGCAACTATAAACTCAGGATTAAGCGCAAGAGCTCTTGCAATGCCTATTCTTTGTCTTTGTCCTCCTGAAAATTCATGCGGATACCTGTTAAGCATGCTTTCATCCATGCCGGTCATTTCCAGAAGCTCTGCAATTCTTTTATCTATGTCTTTTTTTAATAATGTTTTATGTATTATAAAAGGCTCCCTTAGAATATCTCTGACTGTCATTCTGGGATTAAGGCTGGAATAGGGGTTTTGAAAGATTATTTGCATTCTCTTTCTAAGATTTTGAATAGTTTTTGAGCCGGCAGAAGTCATTTCTGTACCGTCAAAATTGATAAGTCCGCTTGTTGAAGGGATTAGCCCCAGAATACATCTTCCTGTTGTTGATTTACCGCAGCCTGATTCGCCCACTATTCCTAGTGTTTCACCTTTTATAATGTCGAAACTTATATTGTTTACAGCGTGAACAGCCCCTACCCGCCCATTAAAAAAGCCTTTTTTAATGGAGAATTCTTTTGTGAGGTTTTTTATTTCTATGAATTTATTGTTCATTTGGCATTTTATTATTTTTTATATACGCAATTTTATTATAGCTTATTCAGTAATATATTTTTGGTAGTGGTTAAAATAATACTGATAAAATTTTACAACGTCATGCTGAAATGGCAATGCCGCCTGGTAAGCAACCAGATTCATGAGTCGAGTCTTTAACTACGTGCGTTAGCACTTCAGGGTGACGCATTTATCAGTTAAGTAGCCGCTTTCTCATGTGGCATTGCACTGTCATTGCGAGGCATAAAGCTAAGCCTATAAGCTATTGTATACTGCCTCAAAATTAAATTTAGGATTTTTCTTGAATTTTATAAAGGCA
>DYOT01000262.1 GCA_020720345.1 Candidatus Caenarcanum sp. | reverse complement strand
CAGCTATAGCTGCCTCGCAATGACAGTTAGGCAATAAAAAACCGGCTAAATAGCCGGCATACGATATACTTCCATTGTCAATATAAGGGTAATTATGAGGATTGAATCTTAATTTACCTAAAACAAATTTAAGTTGAGTATAATTTCCTGAATTTATTAACTCAGGCTCTTTACATCATATTTGTCCGGTATTTGTGGTTTATAAAAGCTACTCTGTGGATTAAGCCGAGGTTCGACTGTTAATCCTAAAAATTTTACGTCTAATATCTCTATGACTCCTGCCATTACCTTTTCTCCCTTTTCTGTATCCCCTTCTATTTATATAAAAACAAAAAGTTTTCCAGAATTGCCTTTTTGTAATGAAAGTTAATATAAAGGACATTAATATGCCAAAACTCAATTATTTCAATAATACCGGGGGATTAAACAATTTTTCCTCCATGGCTTCCCTCAATGAATCAGAAAAAAACACCGATTGGTTTGATGCCCAGAACGTTGAAGGGTACAAGTCCGGAGGCATTGTTAAAATGAAAGGAAATAAAAATATTCTTAATACAATTCTTCCTGAAGGAACAAAAATCCTTGGAATTTGTGATTATATGAAACAAGGGGTTCATTATCCCATTATCAACACTTCTGAAGGAAAATTGTACAGGATTAATCTTGAGACGGGGATTTTAAGCGAAAAACATTCCGGATTAGACCAAAATACAAAGTGTAATTATGTTAATTTTAACAATGGCGTGGTAATTTCAAACGGGGTGGACTCTCCTTTATTTTACGAGGAACTCTATGGGGCAAGCCCTCTTCAGGGCGGCGCTCCTGTTGGGACAGCAATTGAAGCTTATAAAGCAAGATTATTTATTGCTGCCGGTGCGGGGCTTTATTATTGTGCTCTCGGAAATCATAATGACTGGACTACCAACAATGATGCAGGTTCTATTGTTAATTTTCACAACGATTCCAGTCCTATAACCGCTCTTGAAAATTATGGTGAATATCTGGCTATTTACAAGAAAAACGGTATTTATGTTTTAACCGGATCTTCTCCTGATGATTTTGTCATAAAGCCGGTTGCAGACACAGGATGTTTAAGCCACTGGGCAGTCGGGACAATAAATAATAACCAGTATTTCTTTAATGGAGAAGCTATTACTACTTTAGCCTTTAATTCTCTAGGGCAAATTACCATTGCTGATGATATAAGTATCAAAATTAAAAATATTTTCTCTGAGTTAAATGCGAAAAAGTTTAGTGATGTTGTCTGTATTCCTTATCAGTCAAAAAATCAAATCTGGTTTTATTTTGCTTCCGGCACAAGCGACAATCTGGATATTTGCTATATTTACGATTATTTTCATCAAAGCTGGTATAAAAGAGTGGGTTTGCCTATTTCCTGCGGCATTTCCATGGATGGGAAAATCTATACAGGAACGCCTGACGGCAAAATACTTCTTGAAGATATTGAAGACAGCTTTGACGGACAGCCTATTAAAGCGTGGTGGTTCTCGCCATGGTTTACTTTTGGGGTTCCTGATTCTCAAAAGGAAATTATTTCTTTTAATGTTTGGCTTTATCAAAGCCAGAAATATCCTTTTGATGTGATTTATGCCAAGGATTACAGCCAGACAGACAGGATTTATACCAATGTTCAGGTTATAAGCGAGGATGAACTGGTTTGGGATTCCGGTCTATGGGATGTTAACAACTGGGCTAGCGATAAGGCTGTAAGGAAAAAAATTCCTGTTAACGGGAAATGTGAAGCTTTACAGATTGGGTTCCAGAATCTTGA
>DYOT01000261.1 GCA_020720345.1 Candidatus Caenarcanum sp. | reverse complement strand
TAGATTGAAATTTTTTGAATAATGAATTCAGTTTTAAACCATATTGAAAACTTTCTTGATGGACCGGGCGATTTTCTGGCTAATAGAAAAACTCTGGGAAGACAGTATATAAAACAGAACTTACTTTCTATCGCAATAGTAGCAATTTTGCTGATAATCTCGGTTGTACTGTTTTATATTTTTTCACCGTTTGATATTTCGTTTTCAAGATTATTTTATACAGACGGCTTTTTTATACAAAATTATCCGATAGGTTTTTTTTATACCAAAATTATGATGAAAATTCTGGCATCTACCTGTATATTAGTCGGTTTAATATATATTGCAGGCGAATTTTTAAAGAAGCCTTTAATATCTCTTACAAGAAGAAGGGCTTTATTTATAATACTTTCGATAATTGTTTCATCAGTTCTTATAACAAATGTAACCTTTAAGAACAATTGGGGCAGGGCAAGACCAAGGGATATCTCTGAATTTAACGGCACAAAAATATTTTCACCAGCCGGTGTGATAGCTAACCAGTGCATAAAAAACTGTTCATTTACTTCCGGTGATGCGTCATTTGCTTTTAGTTTTGTATGCTTTGCCCTTCTTGCAAGAAAAAGAAGGACACTTTGGCTTATTGCCTCTTTGCTGATGGCAAGTTCCGTTGCATTTATGAGAGTTGCAGTAGGTGCTCATTTCATAAGCGATGTAACTATTGGCGGAATTTATACAGTACTGATAATTCTAATTTCTCAACGGCTTTTATTGTATGGCAATAAAACATTAGAGGCTGATTAAAACGTTATTTTTTCTTTGCTTTCGGGT
This sequence comes from Candidatus Caenarcanum sp., assembly GCA_020720345.1. GTDB lineage: Bacteria > Cyanobacteriota > Vampirovibrionia > Gastranaerophilales > UBA9971 > DYOT01. The sequence goes on along the minus strand of DYOT01000261.1, from coordinate 987 downwards.
TGACCGATTGTTTTATTTTTAAGTTTTATTGAAACATTGTCCCATCTTAAATCTATATACTCGATGTCTTCCTTTATTTTTAAGGCTTCCGGCAGAACAGAGCGGATTTTATCAACATTTGCAAAAGTTGTGCTTCCGTTAATTCTTCCTATCTTTAGTCTTATATCCCTAAGCTGAATAAATACATCATCAGGATTTCTAATGTCTATGTATTCCAGTTTTTCACTCGTTGCTGTCTCTACATAATTGGCAAACTGGGTTATATATTGTACCTGATTAGGCTTCCAGAGAGGAAATTGATCGTAAGTAACTATTTTGTATGTCTCTTTTGAAGGAGGTAAAGGCAAATAATCCCTGCCCAGAATTTTTACTACACCATCATCATTTGTAAACACTGCAATCGGGCTAACTTTTGGGGTTGGTGTAATTGACAGGACAGGAGTTCTTTCATCAATAATAATTTTTAACCTTGCAGGAAACCAGTATCTTCTTATAAAAACTTTCTTAACCGCAGTTAATTCAAGTATTTTATTTTCAATAGATTTTGTGTTTATCAGATAAACCGGCTTGTCAGGCATTTTTATATTTTTAAGGCGTGCAAAAATTTGTACGGAAGAAACAATTTTGTTACCTTCAATTTCCAGATAATCGCTAGGAAATGATGTAAAAATGTCTTTATTTAAATACCACTGGGGTGCATTAACAATAAATACTAAAAACCATATAAGAAGCCCAATACAAAGAATACGCGCAAAAAACCTGGCTCTTGATACAAATATTTTTGTCTTGCGGAGGTTTCTTCTTTTTTTTAACTGACCAAGTTTTTTCTTATTGTAACTGTCTATAATTTTAGCTTCCTTATCAGGAATAATAGGTTTCATAGGCTGTATTCCAAAGACTTCTTATAAATAAATTATATAACCTTTGGAAATTTATAACAATTATTGATAATTAAGGTCATGGTAAAAAGGTTCTGATTTTTTATAA
>DYOT01000260.1 GCA_020720345.1 Candidatus Caenarcanum sp. | reverse complement strand
ATATATTGTTTTTAAATCAAATCAGCAAGCTTTTTATAAAGCTCTTTTTCTTTTTCAGAAGGCTTTTCGGGTATTGTTATTTTAACTTTTGCTATATGATCTCCAAAACCACTATCTTTTTTGGGGAGTCCAAGGTTTTTTAATCTTAAAGCCTTGCCGGACTGAGTTCCAGCTGGAATTGTAACTTTAACAACCCCATGAAGGGTTTTAACTTCTGCGATAGTTCCAAGAACAGCTTTAGGTGCAGGAATTTCCACATCGGAAGAAATATTTACCCCGTCTAACGTGTAATCAGAATGATATTTATACTTAATTATAAAGTATAAATTGCCTTTTCTGTCCGTGGAAGATGTTTTTCCTTCCCCGGCAAGCCTGATTTTTGCGCCTTCCTTTACCCCTTTTGGAATTTTAACATTTAAAACCTTTGAAACGGAAATAAAACCGCTGCCACCGCACCTATAGCACTTTCGGCTTCGTCCTCCGCACTCGGGACATGTATCCATAAAGCTTATTTTTATCGCTTTTGTTCCCTCTCCCATTAAATCTTCAAGGTCGATAAGCAAATCCTGTGTTATATCAAGATTTTCCTGCGGTTGCTGCTGCTTTTGGGTATAAGCATGTGATTGTCTTTGAGAACCGGCAGACTGTTTTGAGAAGTCGCCGCCAAAAATAGATTCAAAAAACTCGCTAAATCCGCCAAGTCCGCCCATATCGCCATAATCGCCAAAGGTGCGAAATCCTCCATAATTCCCTTCTCCAAAATTAACATGGACATTTCCATACCCCGGAGGCGGGGTGAAATTCGAGCCTTCCTGCCAATTGCTCCCCAGATTGTCATACCTGCTTCGCTTTTGAGAATCAGAAAGCACTTCGTATGCTTCGTTTAATTCCTTAAATTTTGTTGAAGCATCAGGACTTTTGTTTACATCAGGATGATATTTCCTTGCCAGCTTACGAAAAGCGGCTTTAATATGCTTTTCGTCCGCATTTTTATCTACGCCAAGTATTTTATAATAATCTTTGTACTTCATGCTTTTTTACCATTTTTCTAATCAAATTTGATTCAAATTTTTATTATTACCCTTTAATTCCATTTTAAGCAAAAAATAAATAAATATGCGATTATTATACTAAAATGCCACTACCAAATTTAAAATAATTCCGCTAAAATTTAATTATGAAGAATTTTCGCTTATTAATTTTATCCTTAATAATTTTACTGAAGTTTTCGGCTTCCTCCTGTGCAGCTGAAAATATAAGAATTAATTATGATTTAATTTACAAAGATACGCCTGTACTTGATTTCATGTACGAGGACAAGGTTGATCCAGACGAAGAAAGCGATTATAGCGATTATTTAATTTCTCCATACACACTATTACGAATTACTGATACGCTGGTAAGCAAAAATGTCCTTCTGAAACCGGGTTATTATCTTGTAAAATCAGAAAAAAAAGACGGCTATGATATTCTTACTTTTAAGCAAAACGGCAAAGTTGCAGGAGTTGTACCTGTTTATCAGAAAGTAACTATCAACCCGCTTCTGGTATTTCCTGAACCGCAAAAGCCTAAACTCCCGTTTTATAAGGCTATCCCCAAAAAAATATTTATTGATACGCCAAAAAAAATTATGAAATGGTCTGCAAAAAAATTATTTAAACAAAAAGATATCCCCATTCCTCCGAAATCCGCCCTTGAATACAGGGTTGTCGGCAACGGTAAATACCTTGAAATCTGGCTTTATGTTGATAAATACCTTTATAAATCTTTGTTTAAAATTAAAAATTCTATATAAAAATA
>DYOT01000259.1 GCA_020720345.1 Candidatus Caenarcanum sp. | reverse complement strand
TTTATTTTAAGGTTTCTTCTTTTTTGAAGTCAATTAATGCCGTCTCTTTGTCTTTAAAAACCTGTATCAAGTTATTTAAAAACACATACGAAAGGCTTTCATTCACTGCGTCGCTAACCCCACACAGCTTGATAACGCCTTTTTTCTCCGCACAGGCTTTATAAGCATATACAATGATATTTAAAATATCCAATTCCAGATTTTTTACTTTGCCAAGGTCAATAATTATATTCACAAAACCTGTGTTTATAAGAATCTGTATTTCCCTTTTCAGCATTTCAAGCACTTCTTTTTTGTATAAATTAGTTACGGTGATTGAAGCTACTTTACTGTCAGGGTCTTCAATTTTTGTCAGGACATCGAGAACAAGTCCGTATTTTTGCGACTCGAGATTACCTATATGCCTCAATACCCTTTTATGCCAGTCAGGGGACTTGCTTATGAACTCGTTAGCTCCCTTGACAAAACATTCCTGTATAAGTTTTTTATCATCAGAGCCTGATATTACAATAACTTTTGTATTATCTTCTTTGGTCTTTTCAAAGCTATTAATTGTCTCAATCAAATTCAAGCCGTTTTCGGGATCCGGTAAAAATAAGTCGACGACAACATATTGAAAACTTTGTTTTTTATAATAATCAAGAGCTTCTTCAACACTTCTGGCGATAGAAGTCTTGTAACCGCAGCTTGTGAGGACTTTTCCAAGCTGGTATAAAGACAATTCAAGATCATCAACCATAAGAATACTTGCATTTCCGGGAAGCGAAGTCTTAAGAAACGCATATTCAGGAGAAATTCTTTTTTCTATTTCTATTAAAATTTTTGATATGTCTTCTGAAGTAGGATTTTCAGGCGTTTCGCATCCGACAAGGTTAAAAAGCTGTTCTATCTGGTTTTTATCAAGATTTAGCATTAATTAATCCTCAACTATACTGAAATGAGTTTATTTTCGACAAAACCGGCAAATGAGATTTAAAAGCTTGCAAGCCAGCAAAGCTGCCTTTCAGCTTTATACACTCCTGCTTCGCTCGGCAAAGCCGGATTTTTTGAAAAACGCTCCTAATAAGCTATACCGCTATAGCAAAATTTTTTTCATTTATCGATTATTTAATTGGAGCGGTATATATTAATTTTATTATAGAATAAAAAATAGTTTAGTGTTACATAAGTTACAGAGAAAATTAATGCAGGAAAAGAAATTAATATTAAAAATTCATCGGCTTGAAAACAATATTCAAATACCTTTTTACGCCACCGAAGGCGCGGCGGGCATGGATCTTACGGCAGGAATTTCCGAGCCTATGGAATTTAAGCCTTTTGAGCGAAAACTTGTGCCCACGGGTATTATTATAGAACTCCCCAATGGTTACGAAGCACAGGTAAGACCAAGATCAGGGCTCTCCATAAAATTCGGGATGACTCTAATAAACTGCGTGGGAACGATAGACGAAGATTACCGTGGAGAAGTTTGCGTACCCATGATTAATCTTTCCGCAGAAACTTATACCGTCCAGCCAGGGGAAAGAATAGCACAAATGATAATTTCACCTGTCCATAAGGCTGAAATCGTTGAAGTGCAAGAATTAACAACAACTGCAAGGGCTTCCGGCGGCTTTGGGTCTACAGGAAAATAAGTTGAAGCTTCCTAGCCCACATCTCTTAAGGGAGCTGGTAGGGAATTGGTGATAAAAACATAATAATTTGTTGACAACTAAAACATGTTCTTGCTATGTTTATCATACAATTAAATAAATTAAACATGCCCCCATCGTCTAGAGGCCTAGGACACCTCCCTTTCACGGAGGAGA
>DYOT01000258.1 GCA_020720345.1 Candidatus Caenarcanum sp. | reverse complement strand
GCCTGCTTTTCTTTTAAATAAATCAAAAACGGTTTATCAAATATCATATATTTGGGCTGTTTTAACTGTTTGCATTCTATTTGAAGAATAATTTTAGCTTCTGATTTTAATGTCGCTCCTTTTTCATTTAATTTAAAATCAATATTCTGAATAGCCTTTGAAATAAAATAATCCCTAAAATTTTTATTTAATAAAAACTTACCTGCAAGCTCGTCATAAGAATGTTCCAGCTTAAAATCAAACTTTGGGATTTGAAGCGTGTCATTATCCCCAAGATAAACCTGTCTTGAGAACGTCAATTTGTTTTGAACAGAAGTTAAAGTGTCTTTTAATGTGGCTTCATGTTTTATTTTCGCAAGAAAAATCTCGTCATTGCCGTTTTTAGGGGTTAATTTAACTATAAAATCATCTGAATTTTTATAATATGGGATTTTTACCTGTTCTGCCAATTTTTGATGTTTATTTTCAAAACTTTCTATTCCAAAAGCCTGAACATCAGATATTGAATTAAATTTTAAAGGCTTATTTAAAGGTTCAAATGTCGGATTAAACCGCAAATTTTTATAAAGATAAGCATACGCAATAATATCCAACGGTTTAATCTGATCTTTAACTTTCGGGGCATTATTACCGAATTTATTTTTTAATCCCTGATTAATCCTGTTTATAATTTTATCTTTGCCGTAACCTGCCATTGCAAGATACGAATTTTCCGACAAATCTTTTTTGGAAAAACTGTCTTTGTTGAGAAAATTCACCATTTGCGGCTCTTTTACCAGCTTAATATCTTCTTTTATTATGTTTTTCAGCTCATTCCACGCAAGTTGAAAAGTTGAGCAATAAAGCAGATTTTCACCTTTAATGATTTTTTGATTCAAATGAGAGGTTACTAAAGTTTTGGCATTTTGCCCTGAGTTTGCGGGTAAAATCAACATAAAACCTGCTATAAATAAAAAAATCAATAAAAATGAACTAATAAACTTTTTATATGGCATTTTTCACTCTCCTGCAAATTTCTGGTATAATTTATATTATTATAATAATACCATTACAAAATTGTTATACATGAACATTTTTAAGGGAAAATAATATGAATTATGATTACGATACAATAATAAGCCGTGTGCCAATGGTTATTGAAACTACAAGCACAGGCGAAAGAGCTTTTGACATATTTTCAAGGCTCTTAAGAGAAAGAATAATTTTTCTCGGTGATGAAATCGACGACGACATGGCAAATATCATCGTCGCACAGCTTTTGCTTCTCGATTCTGAAAATCCTGAAAAAGATATAATGCTTTATATCAACAGCCCCGGTGGCGTCATAACTTCCGGTATGGCAATATACGACACAATGATGCACATAAGAAGCGATGTAAGCACTATCTGCATAGGAGAAGCCGCCAGCATGGGCGCATTTTTACTTAATGCAGGAACTCCCGGCAAACGTATCGCCCTTCCACATGCAAGAATAATGATTCACCAGCCTTCCGGCGGCGCAAGGGGTCAGGCTTCCGATATTTTGATAGAAGCTGAAGAAATTGAAAGATTAAAAAAAGAAATGAGCGAGCTTCTCGCAAAACACAGCGGTCAGTCTCTTAAAAAAATTGAAGAAGACGTTGAAAGAGATTATTTCATGTCCGCAGAAGAAGCTAAAGTTTACGGGCTTGTTGACAAAGTTTTATATAAAATCCAGCCTGTATAAATTTCTGATAAAAGATTAATTCTCATTTTTCCTCTCCGATTCCTCTCTTAATATAATATTTATATCCGCTAAAAAATTATTTGCAATTTTTTGTAAATAATTAC
>DYOT01000257.1 GCA_020720345.1 Candidatus Caenarcanum sp. | reverse complement strand
GTCGAGGCTAAAGCCTCTCCTCGCAATGACAATAATGACTTTTCCTTTACCATGTCTTCTAAAATTTTGATATGGGGAAGATTGCTTCGGTAGTATACTAAAGATAGTATTAGCAATCTAATGCCTCGCAATGACAGTGAAATGCCACATGATTGGTGCAGCTATAGCTGCCTCGCAATGACGGAGCAAATTAATGAATAACACATATACAATTAAGTTTGATATAGAAAAAGAACCTCTATTAAAGCAAAAGCTGGAAACAAACGGCTTTAAGTTTCAGGATGCGCCTTATACTTTTTGGAGGGCGCAAAATAATAATTTAACCGCAACTCTTTATAAAAGCGGAAAACTACTGGTGCAGGGAAAAGGCATAGAGGATTTTATTTCTGTCACCCTGAACTCGATTCAGGGTCTATCCGGTGATGGATTGTTGCTAAAAGCCCAGGATGGAAAGATGCTGAATCAAGTTCAGCATGACAATGGACAAGTTAAAGATGACATTTTGAAACCAAAATATTCCAGCTGGATTGGTACTGACGAATCAGGAAAAGGCGATTATTTCGGACCGCTGGTAGTTGCCGGCGTGCTTGTTGACGAAGAGAACATAAAAAAACTTTCAGGATTCAACATTCAGGACAGTAAAAAGATGAAAGATTCTCTGATAGAAAGGGTTGCACCCCAGATTAAAGCTAACAGTACTTTTTCTGTGGTGGTAATTAATCCGCTAAAATATAACGAGCTTTATTCAAAATTCAAAAATTTAAATAATCTGCTTGCATGGGGACACGCAAGGGTTATAGAAAATATTCTTGAAAAAAAACCCTGCCAGAATGCTCTTTCTGATAAATTCGGAAATGAATCACTAATAAAAAATGCCTTGATGAAAAATGGAAAGACAATAAATCTGGAACAAAGAACAAAGGCTGAATCCGACCTTGCAGTTGCTGCGGCATCAATTCTGGCAAGAAACGAATTCGTCCAGAGAATAAAAAACCTTTCTCTTGAACATGGAATGGATTTTCAAAAGGGGGCTTCTCCAAAAGTTCGGGAACAGGCTTCTGCATTTGTAAAAAAATATGGCTTTGAAGCCTTAAAAAATATAGCAAAACTGCATTTTAAAACCACAAAAGAATTGCATTGAATTTATATACTAAAGCAATAACTTCTCGTCATTTAGTATTCAAATACATAATTTATGTTAAAACAAATTAACAACATGGCTAAGTGCATTGTTTACTATTTTTGTTTATTGTTGTTTTTAAGTAATCTACTATATTGAATTTATAGTTTAAATTATAAATTGATTTTAGGTTACATATCTTTTTTTAAACTCTTTTAAATTTTTTTAATTGATTTAAACAACAAAGGGAATTGAATATGAATGATAACAGTTCCTCCGTAAAGTCTTATATGAGACCCCTGCCTGTTTATGTACAGGAAAATGACACTCTTTTTAAAGCTATGGAAACAATGAAAAAGTTTAAAACAGATGCTATTTCTGTTATTAAAGAAGATTATTCCATTGCCGGTCATCTCACAAAGAGAAAAATTAAAGAAACTCTTAGCTTTTGTAATAACATTAATATTCTTAGAAATGTAAAAGTAAAGGATATTATTGATAAAAGTGTGTTTCCGGTGATTTTATATCCAAATATGGATATAAAAGAAGCTTTTTCGCTTATGCAATATCTTGATAATGCATATATACCCATAGTAAATGCCCCCTGGGAAAAAAAGATGATAGGGGTGTTATGTTTAGATGATGTACTTTCAGTTGTTAAAGAAATGAGTTCAACGGCAAAACCGTTCGATAAGTAAAC
>DYOT01000256.1 GCA_020720345.1 Candidatus Caenarcanum sp. | reverse complement strand
GAACAACACTTTTTTTATATAAAATATTATTTTAACATTTTCCCTGTGTTGAACTTAAATATTTTCATGATAAATTTTATTATGTAGTTAATTAAGTGTATTTAATCCTACTTTAAATCATAAATTTTCCTCGCGAAGCGGGAGTGAAAAGACTGTAAGTCGGCTTTGCCGACTTAGAAGGCTTATAACTCATTCTGAAAATTGCTTTTTTTATAAAAGTTATGTGATTCGGGTTAAATTAAAGAAAAAAGGAGAAAAACAGTTATGCCAGTTGCCACAATGTTGGAACTTTTAGAAGCAGGGGTTCACTTCGGACACCAGACACAGCGTTGGAACCCTAAAATGAAAAAATATATTTATGGCGAAAGAAATGGTATTTATATCATAAATCTTCAGCAAACAACAGAAATGCTTGATAAAGCCTGTGAAATTGCCAGAGAATTTGCTTCAAAAGGCAAAAATGTGGTTTTCGTAGGAACAAAAAAGCAGGCGAGCGAGATAGTAGAACAGGAATCACAGAGATGTGAATCTTTCTTTATTAACAGACGTTGGCTGGGCGGTACTTTAACAAACTTTGAAACAATCAGGACAAGAATTAAAAAACTTAATGAGCTCGAAGACTTAAAAGAAAGCGGTCATTTCGAGAGACTTCCTAAAAAAGAAGTTGCAGTTATGACAAGACAAATGACTAAGCTCAGTAATACACTCGGCGGTATTAAAAAAATGAAAGGAATGCCTGATTTATTATTTATAGTTGATCAGAAAAGAGAACTTATTGCTATAAAAGAAGCCAATAAAAGCGGTATTCCTGTTATTGGTCTTGTTGACACAAATTGCGACCCTGAAAACATTGATTATGTAATTCCCGGAAATGATGATGCTATCAGGTCTATCAGGCTGATTGCCGGAAAAATAGCCGATGCGGTTTTAGAAGGAAAAGCTATCAGGGAAAATTCTGTAACTAAAGAAGAAATTTCTGAAAAAACAGAAGCAATTGAAGAAATAAAAGCTGAAGAAGCCGGAGCTGAAGAAAAAACAGAAGAAATTACGGAAGAAATAATTAAAGAAAAAATTGAAGGACTTGAAGAAGTAATAGAAAAATTTGAAGAAAAGGAATAATAACAATGGTTGATATAAGTGCAGCACTCGTTAAAGAGTTAAGAGAAAAAACAGGCGCCGGAATTATGGACGCTAAAAAAGCGCTCACAGAAACCAATGGCGATGTAAACAAAGCGGCAGAGCTTTTGAGACAAAAAGGCATGGCTTCTGCTGAAAAGAAAATGGGACGTATAGCCGCTGAAGGTTTAGTAGGTTCTTATATTCATAACGGCAAAATTGGTGTAATGGTAGAAATTAACTGCGAAACAGATTTCGTTGCAAGAAACGAAGAATTTAAGCAGCTGGTTAAAGACATTTGCATGCATATTGCAGGTTATGCGCCGGCTCCTGAATTTGTTTCCAGAGAAGAAATTCCTGCTGAAGTGCTTGAAGAAGAAAGAAGAATTGAATCAGGAAAAGAAGATCTCAAAGGAAAACCTGAAAATATTATAGAAAAAATAGTTCAGGGCAGGGTTGATAAATTAATGGCAGAAAAATGTCTTTTAGACCAGCCGTTTGTAAAAGATCCGAGCATAAAAATCGAAGATTTGATTAAAGAGAAGATTGTAAAAATAGGCGAAAAAATAACAATAAGAAGATTTACCAGATACGTTCTTGGCGAAGGACTTCAGAAAAAAGAAGAAAACTTTGCCGAAGAAGTTATGAACCAAATGAAATAATAATTATTAATATTAGACAGCTTGGAGGAAACTATGCTGAAATTGAACTTTAAAATTTTA
>DYOT01000255.1 GCA_020720345.1 Candidatus Caenarcanum sp. | reverse complement strand
TATAAATCAATTCAAAAAGTTTAACAAAGTTTTAGAGTAAGGCATTTGGCGGAACCGCCGGCTTTCATAAACTCCGTAAAATCGAATTCAAAAGATTTAAACCCTTTCTCATCAAGAGCGTTCTTAAGCCTAGCAGTAGTAACATTCATTATAACGTTTCTGCCAACATTTACGGCATTACAGCTAAATTTTGCGGCTTCTTCAGCGGTTACAGGGATTCTTTTTTCTTCAGGAAAGTTTTTTTCTATTATCTGGTTTGCGTATTCGTCAAACGCATCAGGATAATACATTAAATATCCGTCAGAAAGAGGGCAAAAACAGGTATCAAGATGATAATAGCTTTTGTTTACAAGTTCCATGGAAATTGTCTTTATCCCTAAAAGAGAAGATAAATAGGTATGTGAAGAAATATCAGTTCTCGGAACATAACCTGCATACAGCGTATCACCGGAAAACAGGGCATCTCCGGCGCCTTCAAAAAACATGTCTTCAGGAAGAATTTCCAGCTTGAATCCCTGAGCTTTCAGCCATTCAGCATAGAATTTTTCTTCCGGCTGTCTTTCAGCATATCTGAACCTGCTTACTACAGCGGTGTTTTTATGAATTAACGCTGCGTTTGCAGTAAATACAATATCAGGAAGGTCAGGCTGCGCCTGCATAGTTAGAACTTCCGCACCAAGCTCTGTTATTTGATTTTTTAAATTATCCCATGTTTTAATTGCCGCTTCGTTGTTGCATTGTGTGCCTTTAGTCATCCACGGGTTAATTTCATAATTTATGCTATAAAAATAATCAGGTGGGCACATGAAAATTTTGTTTGTCATTCTACTACAACAGCTCCCTGTTTTTTAATTTTTACGATAATATTGTCCATTGCTTGCTGATTTAAAGCGCTTATATTAACTTTCGCATAGGAAAAGTCATTTTTATCTATGCCTATTTTTATATCTTTAATTTCGCATCTGCCGTCGTTTTTAGCAACAATGTCAAGAATTTTTGCCAGAGTGAGCGAATCCAGAATATGCCCCTGAATTTCTATGGTCTTTGAAACTATTTCAACGAGTTTTGCCTTGTATTTCTTTATTATTTTTTCGGTTAAACTGTCGAGCTTTTCCTTGTTTTCGGAACTTATTTTCATTCTCACATAGGAATTACCGGTTTTTTCCTCGTTAACTTTTATTTCTTTAATTTTGCATACAGCGCCGCTGTCAATTATTTTATCAAGTATTGATGTAAGATGCAGAGAATCAATAAGATCTCCTTCAAGTTCAATATTGCACTTGTATTCCATTAAACAAAATTCTCCTGAAACCTCATGAATTTATCTTATTTATAGCTGAAAACTTAGCTTTTATCAAGTTATACCATTTTGCCATCAATCAAGTAATTTCTCTTTGTCATCCCGTGCCTGACAGGGGATCTATCCAGGAAGGTAATTATTGTTTTTAATAGCAGGGTTCAAACATTGGCTATACCTATGAATACCCATTCGTTAAAAACTATAAAACACGGCACGTAAGTCAAGGGGCAAATCCCCTTTAAAAAAAGTACCTTTTTTCGTGCCCGCCGTAGAGTGATTTCGTGGTTTTATGTGAACGACTATATTAAGCTTTAGCTCCTGTTTGAGGCGACTATGTCGCCGAGTTTGAGCGTGCAAAGCATAAAGTCAAGAATCAAAAGTGAGCCTATAAAACCAGAAATTACGGACAGGCGGTAATGTTTCTTTTGCTTCGTTTTCTTTGCATCAAAGAAAATGAAGGCAGGTAAAGGAGTGCAACTCCTTTTATAAACAAATAATACTTTAAAAGAAATCGGGTAGGATTTGAGGCAATGCCCCATTATGAAAATATTA
>DYOT01000254.1 GCA_020720345.1 Candidatus Caenarcanum sp. | reverse complement strand
TAATTAAAAACAAAAGGCTGTGCTTAATGCACAGCCTTCAAAGCTTTTTTTATAGCTTTCCCGTATAACCGGAGCAACAGCCCCGTATTTTATATATACCCGAATTAAAAGTTTTTAAACGTGTATATCAAGATCTTAACTATTTCTTAATTATTTATTAATGATTCACCTGTCATTTCAGGAGATTTATCTATGCCCAAGAGGTCAAGAACGGTAGGAGCAACATCAGCAAGATTCCCTGATTCTCTAAGTTTTATGCTTTCAGAATCATTAATTACTATAAAAGGAACCGGATTGTTTGTATGGGCAGTAAAAGGCTTATGTGTATACGGATCTTCCATACATTCCGCATTTCCATGATCAGCAGTAAGAAGCATTACTGTACCGGTCTCCTTAACAGCTTCAACTATCTTTTTCAGGCAGCCATCTATTGTTTCAATAGCTTTTATCGCTGCTGATAGTATGCCTGTATGCCCTACCATATCAGGATTTGCAAAGTTTACAAGAATAAAGCCGTACTCTTGGGATTTTAAAGCTTTTACAACTTCTTCTGCGACCTGTGGAGCACTCATTTCCGGCTGCAAATCATAAGTTGCAACTTTAGGTGAAGGCACAAGAACTCTGGTTTCAGAATCATGAGCTTTTTCTTGCCCGCCGTTAAAGAAAAATGTAATGTGAGCATATTTTTCTGTTTCTGCCGTTCTGAATTGTTTTATATGATGAGCGTCCAGCACATCTGTGAGCAGCCCTTGCATACTCTGGGGAGTATAGGCTATCGGCAATCCAAAAGATTCATCATATTGAGTCATACAGACGTAATAAATATTTGTTAACATTTTTTTTCTGTCAAAATCGTTAAAATCAGCTTTATTTATTGCCCTTGTTATTTCTCTAGCCCTGTCAGGTCTGTAATTAAAGAAAATTACAGCGTCCCCATCTTTTATCCTTGAATTATCATCGCCTATAACAGTCGGCAGCACAAATTCATCGGAAACATCATTGATATATGAAGTCTGAATAGCTTCGGCAGAGTTTGCCGCTTTGAATGAGTTTAAGCCCTCCAAGCCGGCAAAGCCGTCTTTCAGGCTTTTCACTCCCGCTTCGCAATTATTTCCTTCGCCTAAAATCAGGCAATTATAAGCTTTTTCTATCCTGTCCCATCTTTTATCCCTGTCCATAGCGTAATATCTTCCGCTAATTGTTGCGATACTGGGCAAATTAACTTGTTTAAGCTTTTCTTCCACCTGTGCAAGATATTCATAAGCGCTTCTCGGAGGGGTATCCCTTCCATCAAGGAAAGCGTGGACATAAACTTTTTCAATATTATGAGTTTTTGCAAGGTCTATAAGCGCAAAAAGGTGTTCCATTGAACTATGTACACCTCCATCACTGACAAGCCCCATTAAATGCAGCGCAGAATTATTGCTTTTAACATGTTCTATAGCTTTCAAAAATTCCGGATTATTGAAAAAAGTGTTGTCTTTTACTGCTTTGTTTATTCTTGTTAAATCCTGATAAACAACTCTTCCTGCCCCGAGATTCAGGTGTCCTACTTCAGAATTTCCCATCTGTCCTTCAGGAAGCCCGACATTTTCGCCATGGGCAAAAAGCTGTGTATGAGGGTATTCTTCTGTTAAACTGTTAAAAGTTTCAGCATTCGCCGCTTCAATTGCATTTGTCGGGCATTTTGAGCCTATGCCCCACCCGTCAAGTATTGTCAATAAAACTGTTTTATTCTTCATTATTAAATCTCACTCCATAAAAATTTATTTTTTTTCATAATATCATGAAAATTGCCGCCATTTACTTTTGCACAAGCAAATTGGTATTATCTACCCATATAACAAGATAAGGGCTTTT
>DYOT01000253.1 GCA_020720345.1 Candidatus Caenarcanum sp. | reverse complement strand
ATAAAATAAAAATATCATAAATATTATAAATGCACCAGTTTTTTTATTTTATACCTAACTTAAATTTATTTTTGGGAAGCATTCGCTTCTTGATAAGTCCAAGATTGAATAATTGATAACTTATTATGTGGCATTGCCACTTATAAACGTGAAAATTAATAATGATAAGACTTTTCCGAAAACAGGAATCTGAATTAAAACGTGTACTTAGTATATTAATGCAAATATTGTTTAACGAGCTTCATGCTGCAATATTCTCCACACATCGTACATGGCGAGCCGTTTTCAATTTTTTCAAAAATATCTTTATCTATAGCAAATTCTGCCTGCTTTGACCAGTCCAGATTCATTCTTGCGATTGACATCTGTCTATCTCTTTCTATGGCATTTTTTCTGCCTTTTGCAACATCGGCTGCATGCGCTGCAATTTTTGAAGCAATGATTCCCTGTTTTACCTGTTCGAGTCCGGGTAATCCAAGATGTTCACTGGGTGTTACATAGCAAAGGAAATCAGCTCCAGACATAGCCGCAAGTGTTCCGCCTATTGCTGAAGTTATATGATCATAGCCAGGGGCAATATCTGTTACAAGAGGTCCTAAGACATATAACGGAGCTTCCTGAGTAAGTGTTTTAATTGTTTGAATCATTCCTGAAACAAGATTAAGCGGAACATGCCCCGGTCCTTCCACCATTGATTGCACCCCTGCTTTTCTGGCTCTGTTTACAAGTTCTCCCAGTATTATTGTTTCCATAACCTGTGCCCTGTCGCCTGCATCTGCTCCGCAACCAGGTCTTAGTCCATCTCCTAGAGAAAGAGTAACATCATAAGGCTTCACTATTTCGAGAAGTTCGTCATAATACTCGTAAAGAGGATTTTCTAAGCCATGTCCTTCTATCCATGAAGCAAGCATTGATCCGCCACGGCTTACAATCCCTGTAATTCTTCCCTGCTCTTTTAATGCCTTAACCACAGCTTTTGTTACGCCGCAGTGTACGGTTATAAAATCGACCCCGTCTTTGCATTGAGCTTCTATTGCAGAAAATATTTTATCTTTATTCAGGTCAAGAACTGATTCTTTATTTCTTATTGCTTCAACGCCTGCCTGATAAATAGGTACTGTACCAATAGGAACGGTTGCTTTTGATAAAATTTCTTTTCTTGTTTTATCAATGTTTTCTCCTGTGGAAAGATCCATTATTGCATCAGCTCCTGCTTTTTCAGCAGTCTCAAGCTTGATTAATTCTTCTTCAATGCAGCTTCTTTGTGTTGAAGTTCCTATATTTGCATTGATTTTTACGGATAAACCTTCTCCTATTCCTGTTGGAATAACATTTTTACGGTTTATGTTTTTTAAAATTACAATTTTTCCTTCTGCAACTTTTTCCATAAGTTCTTCAGGGCATATCCCCTCTTTTAGGGCAACGGCTTCCATTTCAGGGGTGAATTCTTTTTTCCTTGCGGAATCTATCTGAGTCATTATCATTTCCTTTAATACAATAAAGTAGTAGCCAAAATTTGACTACTATCAATTATAAATCTATCAAGAAAAGAGGTAAAGAGAAATAATAATTTATGAACTAGAAACTACAACTGCTCGGAGGTGTACCACCTAAATTACTGCAGATTACTGAATTATTATATGTTTGAGGAGCAAGTGTACTGTAATTTAAAATCTGGCTAACTGAGATCCTTGTGTTGTATTGCTGCTGTTGAGCAACAGGAAGAGCTCTCAACGCATTTATCAGAGTCAATTCCTGAGCAAGTGTACCGTTATAAGCAATTCCAAGCACTTCCATATAAATGCCCGGTTCAATAGAATAAGTTATTTTGCCAGGAATATCCAGTAAATCTTTAGTTAGCATTT
>DYOT01000252.1 GCA_020720345.1 Candidatus Caenarcanum sp. | reverse complement strand
TAAGTCAAAGAATTAGTTCTGAATTTGGAGTTAGAAATATTCTTTGGACATTTGTCTTTCTTATATCAAGTGCTACAATAAGTCTGGTTTTTCACTTGAATACTGCTATTGAAAAAATCTTTTTTGTATTAGGTTTAGTTATAAGCCTGTTTTTTATTTATGTAGCGGCAATAATACAAGAATCAATTATAGAAAGACTACTTAAAATGTACGAAAGGAACAAAAATTATGACATCAAATGAAATTTTTGGACTGATTGGTGGTTTAATAATGGCAGGAATGCTTCTTTTTTATCTTTATACTGTAAATAAACACCAAAGAGAACTTATGAAAGAATTAGACAAATTAAGTAAATAACCTATGCCACACTGCTTTGAAAAAAATAAACCGTACAATTTGCCCGATAACAAAGGTCGCTTTGGGGACTTCGGCGGGAAATACGTTCCTGAAACGCTTATGGGAGCGCTTTATGAGCTGGAAAAAGTTTTTATCGAGGCATACAGCGATGAATTTTTTTTAAACGACTTATACAGCCTGATGAAAGAGTATTCCGGAAGACCAACCCCTCTTTATCTCGCTAAAAGGCTTACCGAATATTACGGAAAAGGGCAAATTTATCTTAAGAGAGAAGACTTAAACCACACAGGGGCGCATAAAATTAATAACGCCTTAGGACAAGTGCTTTTAGCCCAAAAAATGAACAAAAAAAGAATAATAGCAGAAACCGGCGCAGGACAGCATGGAGTTGCAACAGCAACAGTCTGCGCGCTTTTTGGGCTTGAATGCGAAATTTATATGGGCGAAGAAGACATAAAAAGACAGGCAATCAATGTTGAAAGAATGAAACTGCTTGGCGCAAAAGTCAATCCTGTTTATTCAGGCAGCAAAACCCTTAAGGATGCAACTAGCGAAGCCATCAGGGACTGGGTTACCAACGTAGAAAACACGCATTATATTATAGGCTCAACCGTAGGACCTCATCCTTACCCCGAAATGGTCAGATTTTTCCAGTCTGTTATCGGCAACGAAACCAAATTTCAGCTAAAAGAGCTTAACAAAAAACCTGACTATGTCCTTGCCTGCATCGGCGGCGGCAGCAATTCCATGGGGATGTTTTACAGCTTTCTCGACGACAAGGACGTGAAAATAATTGGCATTGAAGCCTCCGGTCAAGGTGTAAATTCAGGTCAAACTGCGGCAAGTATGACAAAAGGCAGACCCGGCGTGCTTCATGGCTCGTTGAGTTATGTTTTGCAGGACGAATTCGGGCAGATAGAAGAAGCTTACAGTATTTCAGCGGGGCTTGATTATCCGGGCGTAGGTCCTGAGCATAGCTATCTCAAAGACTCCGGCAGGGTTAAATATTCCCCGATAACAGATGCTCAGGCGGTAAAAGCGTTTAAACTTCTTTCAAGGCTGGAAGGCATTGTTCCTGCGCTGGAATCTTCGCATGCTCTGGCTTATCTTGAAGAATTAATGCCTACAACTGATAAAGGCGAAAATATAATAATTTGTCTTTCCGGCAGGGGCGATAAGGATTTGCAGAGCGTGTTCAATTATTGTGAGAAAAATTCGGTATAAAATATTATTGTGTCTTTAATCTCTTTTGAATTTTTCTATAAAAAAGCGAAATACAAAGCTGTTGAGGCTTTAAATTTTGTTTTTGATGCAAAATTAAATAAAAACAAGTTAAGAAAAAAAGCTGTAGAATACCTTTATAGGAATTTTAATCAAACAGACAAACATATTTTCTATGATGTTGCTGTTTTAGATAAAATAAAAATGCTGGCATTAAATACAGAAATTCGAACTGTCAAACTTTCTATTGAAAATTTAGCTAAAAATATAATTAATCACCCTGAAATT
>DYOT01000251.1:1621-1882 GCA_020720345.1 Candidatus Caenarcanum sp. | reverse complement strand
CGCATAGGTATACGTCCATAAAGAAATATCTAATAATTCCGCATACTTATAAATACTTGTAATTATTAAATATTTTGTAAATTTTAATGTTCCGGGTTGTTCGCTTGCCTTACCATGCAAGGTGTTCAGCGTGTTGTGTGGGGCTATTATGGACGTTATAAGGCCATGTCAAAAAATTGACTTCATCTGTTTTGATAGACATATACACGCTATAAGTAAACATATACACGCTATAAGTAAACATATACACACTATAAAATG
>DYOT01000251.1:129-1521 GCA_020720345.1 Candidatus Caenarcanum sp. | reverse complement strand
GATGCAAGGCGGATGCAAGGCGGATGCAAGGCGGATGCAAGGCGGATGCAAGGCGGATGCAAGGCGAATCTTGCCAGTAGGTATAAAAAACTATACCGGTATAAATATCTTTATCATGATAAACAACTAATATTATTTAGTAACTAAAAAAAATAGTACAATTATTTATATATCATGATAATCAATAATTGTAAGTATGCGAATTTATTAATATATTATTCTGGCATGATAGGTGCATATATAAGAGTGTAGGGTCACTCTGACCTTGCCTACTGGCCGGGCTTTTGCCGGCAGTCTGTTCTTTCTATTTTTCCGCCCACTGTAGATGTTTATCATGTGTGTTTATGCACAAAAACATGATAATTACTTACAATGATAATGCGGAACATTGATTATATACTATTGAATTAAGTCAGTAGTCTGGAAACTTTATAGGGAACAACATAGTTAGTGAGCCCTAACTTTACCTTGAAAGTATAAAATTTCATGGCGTTATATAATCAATGGAATATACTTTATAAACACTTTGTTTATAAAGTAGTTAGTTGTTCTTTGAAATTCTTGATCTTCTTGTTTTGTGTGTATGTAGATACACATAAAAGAAAGTTGTACACACAAAACAAGACGATCATAAAACGAATAAATTTTATTATATGCCAGTGACACAAAAAACCGGCATACAATAAGATAATAACCTGTAAGCAATAACGCTTATAGGTAAAATAATTTCAATAAGGAAAAAATCATGAATGAGATTAAGGCATTAAGGATGATCGTCACGGCTGGCTATAGCGTGACAAGTAATTTTTCAGAAGTTGCGAGATTCTTTGCGAATCGGCGCGATGTAAAGGTGAAGGATATCATTAGTTTTTTTAAGAATGTCCATTGCCGAAAAAATGAGATTAACCCACATCGAATGGACTTAAAATTCTTCAAGGGCACTATTGCCGGCCAGTCTGCTATGTTGTTTAGTAAGTGGACAAAAGAACGGTATCTTGACAACTGGACTTTGAAAGTAAGTCCACAAGGCATAAAGGAATTAAAGGTAATTAAAAAAACAGCAGAGGAAAAGCGGGATATTTTAAAGATAAAGAAAGAACTTGAGATTCAGACAAGAATTGATGAAGCTGTAGCAAAAGCCTTGTCAACTAACATTGTGAAAGAAGTTGCGGCCATTGAGATTGAAAACAACAAGCTCGACAAGGTAGAAAAGACTACAGTGATAAGGCGAAAAGAAAAGTTGGAAAGTCCGTTAAAGATTGCTTTGAAAAAGGCGGTCTAACAGAAAAAAGCCGTGAATGATACTCGTCATTCACGGCTTTTTTATTTTCAACCTTCCAGCCTTCAGCCTTCAGCCTTCAGCCTTCAGCCTTCAGCCTTCAGCCTTCAGCC
>DYOT01000251.1:0-106 GCA_020720345.1 Candidatus Caenarcanum sp. | reverse complement strand
CAGCCTTCAGCCTTCAGCCTTCAGCCTTCAGCCTTCAGCCTTCAGCCTTCAGCCCTTCAGCCTTCAGCCTTCAGCCTTCAGCCTTCAGCCTTCAGCCTTCAGCCTT